>WFXS01000071.1 GCA_015490465.1 Caldifarciminota bacterium | reverse complement strand
CCCCCACCCTACCCATGGAGTAAGAGGATAGAGATAAGGATGAACAGGCCCCGGAGGTTCGTCCTTGCCTTCCGCCTCGGAAAGCCCTCCCTCAGGTACAACACCGCCCTTAACGTGTTCAGCCGTATCTTAGACCTTGAGAGGTCCTCTCCCCTCTGGCCCCTCGTGGAGGAAGGGTTACTTGAAATCTTCAACGTCCGCAACTACGAGTACGAGGGGGGAAACGTCTTCGCCGTCGTGGGGGAGGTGGCCCCGGGTAGGGACGTACCTTACGGAAGGATAATGGATACCCTTCTGTCCTTCACACCTTCCGATGAGGTCCTCTCCCGTGTGAAGAGGATGTTCAAGTCGGAGTTCGTTTTCAGCTACGAGGAGGCCGAGAGCATAACCATAAACGTCGCCCTGACCTCCTACCTCTTCGGAGATGTCCCGACACTACCGGAGAGCCTGAAGGTTTACGATAGCATAACGCCGGAGGATCTGGAAGCCATAAAGCGGGAGATGGAGGAGGCTCCCAAAGTTCTGGTCAGGTACGTCTGACCCCTTTATAATCAAAAGTGTTCCTTCTCGCCTTCGTGAGCGTTGAAGATACGTGCGTTTACGAGGACAGGTACGGAATGAAACACCGGTGCGAGGCCCTGAGGATAGGGGGAGTGTCCTTACCCTACGAGTCCCTTGAATCTTCGCTCAAACCTTACGTCCTCTTCTCCTCTTCCCTTGACATCCACGCCTACAGCTACTACTACGCCAGCCTGCTCATGAAGAGGCTCGGAGTACCGGCCGGTGAAAGGTTCCTCCTTTTCGTCCTCGCCTCGATCGGATGGGAGATCTTTGAGACTTACGGATGGAGGACCACACCGATAAGTTTGACCGACCTCATGGCCAACGCCTTCGGCTTCGCCGTGGGTGAACTCGGAGGGGAGAGGGTATCCCTCGTACTCGGCCTCCAGCCCATAAGGGAGTACCCGAAGGACTGGATAGAGCGGGGTGAGGTGAACGACGGAAGTCCAGCCTACATGCTCATGGGCAGGTTCAACACCAACTTCTCCCCCCGCACCCTGTACTTAAAGATCAATCTGGGCCGGCTTAACGCCCGTATAGGGTACAATTTAGGCGCTTCCTACGGGAAGGTGTACATGTACTACCATCCTTACGACACTTCGGGAATACCCTCCCTCTACGTATCACCCCATTACCCGCCCGTTTACGTGGGCAAGGTTCCTCTTCCACCCGTGGCTACGGAGTGTCCTCCGGAGTCCTTCTGGTGCTTCTGGACGGCCAACACCTTCCTTCAGGTAAACCTCCGGTATTGAGGGCAATCCCGGTAAAACAGTCCTGCCTTTCGCTCCTATAATAACCGTCCATGGGACACAGGATAATAAGAGAACCCAGAGGCTTCAGGGTTATAACGGAGATGTTTGAGGATACCGCGAAGCGGATACCCAACAGGGAGATGGCCCGGATGCGCAGGGGTGGGAGGTGGATATCCTACACCTACTCCCAGGCCCACGACCGCGTACGGAAGATAGCCGAGTTCCTCCAGAAGGAGTGGAGCATAAAGAAGGGGGACATGGTGGCCCTCGTTTCGGAGAACCGTCCGGAGTGGGGCCACGCCTACCTCGGAATACTCTGGGCCGGCGCCACGGTCATACCCCTTGACGCCCGCCTCGGACCGATGGAGAGGAGGTACCTCATGGACTTCGCCGGGGTCAAACACGTTATCGCATCCGAGAGGTACGTCCCGGAGATGTTGGAGGCCCGGAAGGATCTGGGACTGAAGGGCATTCTCTCCATGGACGAGGTTAAGGAGGAGGGTATCCCCAACTTCAGGGATGTGGACGAGAAGTACACCGGGATAGACAGGGTGGAGGTCTCACCTGAGGATCTGGCAGAGATACTTTTCACCTCCGGAACTACCGGCTCACCCAAAGGGGTTATGCTAACTCACAACAACATCATGAGCGACCTGGAGGGTGTGTATCAGGTTATTCCCATATACGAGGACGACGTTTTCTTCTCAATCCTCCCTCTGCATCACGTGTACGAGTGTACCGTCGGTTTCCTCGCTCCCATATACATCGGGGCTAGGGTCTCCTACTCCCGATCTTTGCGCCCGGATCACATGCTCCAGGATATGAAGGACACCAGGCCCACGGTCTGGCTCACCGTCCCCCTCATACTTGAGAAGATCTACACCCGGATAATCCGGGAGGTGTCCAAAGCACCGACCACCCGTAAGGCGATCTTCAACGTCTTCAGGAGTACGGCAAAGATACCGGTCGTAGGGAAGAAGTTAAACAAACGTCTCTTCAAACCTCTCCACGAGAGGCTCGGCCTTGACAGGCTCAAGTTCATGGTATCGGGTGGTGCCGCTCTACCCCTCTGGGTGGCTAAGGGTCTGGAGGAGTTGGGCTTCCACGTAATACAGGGGTACGGTCTATCCGAAACCTCCCCCATACTCACCGTTACGCCTCCCCACGACCCCCGCCTCCCCTCCGTGGGGGTACCCATACCGGGCGTGGAGATAAAGATATTTGACCCCAACGAAGACGGAGAGGGGGAGATAGCCGCCCGCGGCCCGATGGTGATGAAGGGGTACTACAAGAACGAGAAGGCCACCAAGGAGGTCTTCACGGAGGACGGATGGTTCCTTACGGGGGACATAGGTTACATGGATAAGGACGGGTACCTCTACATAACAGGCCGCAAAAAGGCGGTGATAGTCACCAAGGGCGGCAAGAACATCTATCCGGAGGAGATAGAGAGCAAACTCCTTGAGTCCCCGTACATAGAGGAGATCCTCGTATTCGGTGCGAAGAACCCCCAGACCGGGGACGAGGAGGTTCAGGCTCTGGTTTACCCGAACCTTGACACCGTACGGGAGGAGGCCCGCAGGCGTGGTATAACCCCGGACGACGATTTCATCTACAACCTCGTCCAGCAGGAGATAGAGAGACTCTCAAAGGACCTCGCCTCCTACAAGCGGGTGAAGAGGTTCGCCCTCCGCTACGAGGAGTTCCCCAAGACGACGACCCGCAAGATAAAGAGGCACCTGTTCAAGGGGATGTACATAGAGCCGGGGGAGAAGGTAAAGGACGCCGGCATAGAGGAGAAGGAGTAGGGACGCCCCGCCCTATTAAAATTCCCTGTCCTTGCGTTTTGTAGCGTACGTAACCGTCGTTAATCTGGCGTACATCGCCGCCATTTTTCTGGACAGGATAGGTGGTGAGAGCCTTGCTGACGGGTGGGTTCTGGTTCCTTACATTCTCTCCTACTTTCACGGCTTCGTAAAGCGGGGACTTCCGGGTACCCTCTTTGACCTCCTGAACCTTCAGCCCACGCCCTTTGCAGTCGCCTTAGCGTACACTCTGGCTCTGGAGATCTTCGCCGTAATGTTCTATCTGTTTGTCGTGAGGAACGCGAGGGATAACCCCCTCCTCCCCTACATGCTTATCCTCTTCATCCTATCTCCGGCAACCTTCTTCCACATGGGGGACGACGTGGGTCGTACGGACGTTTATCTCCTCCTCCTCTTTACCCTCTCCCTCATGGGGCCCCGCCTCTCCCCCGTTTTTACCGCGCTGGCCGTTCTGATCCATGAGGGGTACGCCCTCCTCGCCATGCCTTCCGTCGTGGGGTACCTGTTTTTGAAAGGCAGGAAGACCATAGCCATCGTTAACGGGGTCGTGGGTGTGGCGGTTGCGATCCTGACCGCCACCATAGGTAGACTCGGCCCGGAAGGTACGTCCCTCTACTCCTCCATCCTCAAAGATACGGATCCCCTCCGTCCCCTTATACTCACGCCCCTTGAGAACACGGTTTACTTCTACCGGAAGTTCTTCCTGAATCCGGATACCCTTCCCGTCGTACTCCTCGGTTTCGTATCGGCCATCCTCCTGTTCTCGCTCTACTACGTCCTGTTCCTTCGCACCGTAAGGGGACCCATGCCCTACAGGTTGATTCCCCTTACGCCCCTCCTGATGTTCCTTTTCGGTATAGACTACTTCCGATGGGTCTCCTTCGGAACGGTCGTTCTGGCCGTGTGGTGGGTGATCCTCTCGCACGAGTTCGGTACGGTAAAACCCCATAAGGTAGACAGGTTGGTATACCTCCTCTCCCTCCTCGCCTTACCCGCCGAAGTGTTGAAAGAGATCCTCACTTGAGGGCGTTGTAAAGGCTCATGAAGACCTTTATCCCGTCCGTCCCGCCGAGTATGGGATCGCTTGCCCTCTCCGGGTGGGGCATCGTCCCCATTATCCTGCCATCTTCGGAAACTATGGCCGCCGTATCTCCCTCTGACCCGTTGGGGTTGTTGAGATAACGGAATACGGGCGTGAAACTCTGCCCACCGCTTACGAAACGCCCGTCCGAATGGGCTATGGGAACGGTTATTATCTCACCCTTCTCGTAAGCGTTCGTGAAGGGGGTGTCGTTGTTTACCACAACTAAGTCCTCCCACTGGCATATGAACCTTCCGGAGAGATTGCGGGTCAAGGCTCCGGGGAGCAGGTGGGCCTCCGTCAGGACCTGAAAGCCGTTGCAAATGCCGAGTACGTACCCTTTGAAGTCCCTCAGGGCTTTAACTACGGGAGAGTGGGCGGCGAGGGCCCCCGGCCTCAGGTAGTCCCCGTAGGAGAACCCGCCGGGCAGTACTATCAGCTGGTACCGGGACAGGTTCGTCTCCTTGTGCCATACGAAGGAGGCGTCAAAACCCGCCTTCTCCAGCGCCCAGAGGGTGTCGCGGTCGCAGTTACTTCCCGGAAATACCACCACCCCGGCCTTCGGCTTAGTCATGGAGGGATTCTAAGCCCGTACAGGGGCCAGCACGATCTCGTTTACACCCGTATAATACTGGGGAACGGTATCAGATAAGGAGCCGGTAGCGAAGGGTAGAGAGGTCGTTAAGCCCGTCCCCGGGAGAGAGACAGAGGAGGCAGGGGAGGGGCAGGGAGCCGCCGGGAAGTGCGTGCCTACAG
>WFXS01000070.1 GCA_015490465.1 Caldifarciminota bacterium | reverse complement strand
ACCTTCTGAGGAGATGGGACGATGAGCGCAAGGCTGAAGCCTACGAGGACGCCCGGACGCTCGGGGTGAACGTCGTTAAAATGGCGGAACTTATTCAATCTGTGGAATGGGATTGGGTGGAGGGGTGGAGGGAGGTTTAGTAGGGCAGGGATTAGCGGCATCCCGGAGTTTACCTTCATAGGTGATTCACCCCCCTTTTCATCCCTTTCGGGACTATAATACCCACTTCATGCACGTCCCCATAGCAAAGGTAGAGATAGCCGTTCCGAAGGGAAAGTGGAGAGAGCTTCTAAACTCCCTGACGTACTGGGGCAACTTCCACGTTGAGGAGTACGAAGGGGAACACAGGTTCCCCCTGACCCCTGAAGAGGAGGAGGAGCGTAAAACGGCCCGGAAGGTTCTGAGTATGATATCCGAGGTGGAGAACCTTCTGGGTGCCATAGAGGAGTCTCCCGTGGACGTAGATCTTGATTACGATGGTGTAAAGAGGATAAGGGACGAGGTGGTGGAGATAGGAAGGGAGCTTATAAAACTCCGTGAGGAACAGAAGAGACTTTCCGATTACATGGCCCTCTCCGAGGCGCTTAAAGGTTACGCTTCAGAGGGGGAAACCCCTCTGGGGATAGTGCTTTCCCGTAGTGAGATAGGTTCAAAGACCCTGCTTATAAACCTCATAGAGAAGGAGGGTCTGACCCACCACGAGGTGGTCGTTGGAGATAGGACGCTGATCGTGGTTCTCGTTCCGAAGGATAGGGTTGAGGAGTTCACCGAAAAGGTTCAAAAGAGGGGGTTCACGGTACTCAAACCTCCTAAAGGGTACGCCTCACTTGAGGAGGTAAATCACGCCCTGACATCCGGGATACCCCAAAAGATAGCCGAGCTCACACGGAAACTCAGCGAGATCAAGGAGAAGTACCTCGGATTCCTTAAGGCCCAGAAGTTCATCGCCAGAGATATCATCAAGGTTCTCCGGTTGAAGGAGAAGAGCTTCTCAGCCTCAAAGTTCCTCGCCTTTCTGAAGGGGTGGATCCCGGAGGAGAAGTTGGATGAGCTTAAAACCCTGCTCCACGCGGTGGACAGGGACGCCATCGTTAAGGTTGAGAAGCCGAAAGTTGAAGAGTACGAGAGGGTACCGGTAGCCCTCAGGAACTCCCCTCCCCTCTCGTGGTTCCAGAGCCTCCTTGATATCTATGCCCCTCCAGTCTACAAGACCTTTGATCCGACGGTCATGATAGCCATCTTCTTCCCCCTGTACTACGGTTTCATGCTCGGAGACGCCGGGTACGGTATAGTGGGCATGTTCCTCTTCTGGACGCTCGCCCAGATAACGAAGCCCGGCGGTGCCGCCCACAACCTCTCTATGGTTTACTTCATAAACTCCTTCATGGCCGTGATCTTCGGCCTGCTCTTCGGAGAGATATTCGGGGACTGGGGCATAAAGATGGGACTCATAGAACCCCTGTTCCACAGGACCCACAACGGCATGGACCTCCTCTTTATCGCCATAGGGTTCGGCTTCCTGCAGGTACTCCTGAGTATGCTCCTCGGTGTATGGAACAACCTCGTCCTCAAACATAAGGAACACGCCCTGTTTGAGTTGGGCAGGTTCTTCGCCATACTGGGGATTCTCCTTCTGGTCGTACCCAACCTGAAGGCCATAGGCATAGACAGGCCGTGGCTCTCGTCCATATCCTCCCTCTCCGGCGTACTTACGCCCGCAGGTGCCATCTCCTTCCTTATAGGTGCGGTGCTGGTCTTCATCGGTGAAATGAAGTCGGGCGGAGTCATAAAGGGTATAGTGGGGCAGATAGAGATATTCTCCGCTTTCGGTAACGTACTCTCCTACGCCCGACTTGCAGCGGTGGGTCTGGCATCCGCCATTCTCGCCGAGATAGCCAACCACTTTGCCGATATAGTGCCTATACCCATCTTTGCCATAACGGTGGTGGTGGCCTTCCATATACTCGCCTTTATCCTCGGCATAGTGGACCCCACCATTCAGGGGATGCGTTTGCAGTTCGTTGAGGCTTTTACGAAGTTCTTCCTGCCGGCGAGCAGGATATTTAACCCGATAAGAAAAGGAGGTAGAATATGAAGAGGATCCTTGCAGCTTTCTTCAGCGTAACGCTTTTGCTGATGTTTAGCGTCGGCTTCCTTATGGCGGCTCCGGCCGGTGCCGGCAAAAGCTGGGCAGTCTATATAGGTTCCGGTCTGGCCATGGGACTTTCCGCCCTCGCTACCGGGTACGCTCAGGCCAAGATAGGAGCCGCAGGTGCCGGCGCTCTCGCCGAGGACAAGACCCTTCAGACCCCCATCCTGATCCTTCTGGCTCTCCCCGAAACGATCGTGATTCTCGGGTTCGTCATAGCGTTCCTCATCCTGATTTTCTAAGGCGTGGCTTTGAAAGAACTCATAGAGAGGGAGGTCCGCAGAGCAGCCGAGAGGATCCTTCAGGAGGCTTACGAGCGGGCCTCCCGCATCCTTCATAAGGCGGAAATAGAGGCCGACGATATCCTCAGGGAGTATCGCCCCCTGGCCGACAGCGTATATACCCAGAGTTTCCACTCCTACCTCTCCGAGTACTACAACCGCGCCAGGGCAGAGATCCTGTCCGCCCAGATACAGATCCTGAACGGTGCCAGAAAACGGGCCCTGGAGGAGCTATCGTCCATAGTTGGGGACCGTAAACGTTACAGGGACGTACTGAAAAGGCTCATAGAGGAGAGTCTTGAGTACGTGGGTAAGAGGGCCACGGTTTACGTGAACCCGAGGGACGAGGAACTGGTCAGGGAAGTCCTGAAGGAGCTCCCTCAGGAGTGGGTACTTAAGCCACCGAAGGACGTTTACATGTGGGACGTGAACGTGGCGGAGTGGAACGTTGTACCCGACGACACCGTCTGGGCTGGGGTCGTGGTCAGGGACGAGGAGAGGAACTTTATCCTGAACAACGACCTCTCCATAAGGCTGGACAGGGCCTACCAGTCCCTCTTAGAGGAGTTCCGGAAAGAGGTGGAGTACGTTGAGGAAAGAGTTTGAGGCCCTGAGGAGAGAGGTCGGTCGGGCCGTCGTAGGTTTTGATAAGGTTGTAGAAAAGTTAAGTGTTGCCATAGTTACGGACGGTCACGTCCTCATCGTGGGGGTTCCGGGGCTGGCCAAGACCCTCGTCGTCAGGGCCTTCGCCCGGGCCCTCGGCCTCTCCTTCAACCGAATCCAGTTCACACCGGATCTTATGCCTGCCGATATAACGGGTACGGAGATATTTCGCGGTGACGGTTTCGTGTTCATGAAGGGGCCGGTCTTCGCCAACGTCGTACTGGCGGACGAGATAAACAGGGCGCCCCCCAAAACTCAGGCCGCCCTCCTTGAGGTTATGCAGGAGAAGAGGGTGTCCTACGGTGGTAAGACCTACAACGTGCCAACGCCTTTCTTCGTCCTTGCGACCCAGAACCCCATAGAGCAGGAGGGAACCTATCCCCTCCCCGAGGCCCAGCTTGACCGTTTTATCATGGAGATAGACGTAACCTACCCATCGTACGAGGACGAGGTCAGGATAGCTCTACTGAAAGGATTTTCGGCCCTTGAGAACGTCTCTCAGGTGGTCGGCAAGGAGGATATAGTCCGTTTTCAGGAGGAGGCATCCCGTATTCCCGTGCCGGATCACGTCGTGGAGTACGCCGTAAGGCTGGTGAGGAACACCCGTCCGCAGGAGGAGAGTGCGCCGAAGATAGTTAGGGAATTCGTGAGGTACGGGGCGGGTCCGAGGGCCTCCCAGTTTCTGGTATGGGCGGCGAGGTCCCTGGCCTACATCAGGGATGAAGCCGTTCCCACTACGGAAGAGGTTAAGGAGCTCTTTTACGACATACTGAAGCACAGGGTGATCCTGCACTTCAGGGCTGAGGCCGAGGGTATAGCCGTGGGGGACGTTCTGAGGGAAGTCCTCAAATCCACACCGGTGAAAGGTTAGATCCTGCAGGGGCGATGGGAAAGTAAGGAGGTGCATCTACTTAATTTCTGAGCCATGTATCAAGGTCGTATCCCTCTGTAACCGTAATACTCCATAACTTTTTTATTTCCAGATTACCGGGTCATTTCAGGTTTACCTCCCGTACAATATACGGAACGTGAAGTTGAAAGAGTTTAAAGAGAGTCTGTCCCGGCTTATAGACGGAAAGAAGAGTGGGATCCTTAAAGTTTACCGCAAGACGTTCGGCGACCCTCTGCTGTACGCTTACTTTTTGAAAGGAGTACCCGTTTATGCCTCCTCCTTTGTAGTAAGGGAAAAGTGGTACGAGGGGCTTCTGACCCGGAAGGAGGTGGACGATAACATATTTGGTAACATATTCAGATACGCCTACGATAAGCACGGCAAACGTTTCATTGAACACGTGATTAAGTACTCTCAGAACGTCCTGAAAGAGGTTCTGAAATCCCTTGTAGAAAGCGGGTGGGAGGTGGAGGTTGAGTTTCTTGAGAGGCCAGAGGAGGACATAAAGGAGAGCATAGGTATAACCCGCTCCACCACGATAGAGGGATGGGCAAAGAGCCTTCTATCCGTAGGGGCAACGGCCGTGTATATCCCTTCAAGCGATAAGGTGATCGGAATGGCACGGGGGGATACCCTGAAGAAGATATACAACGTTCTCCTATCGAACTTTGGGGATGTGGACGTGGTATACTCTACACCCCTTGCGAACTCCTTCGTGATCCATAAAGATGGGGAACCGCTGCTCGTCTTCATCAACCTCACTATGGGGTTTGATGAGGCGGAGAGCTTTAAGAGACTCCTGTCCTCAACACCTCCCGTCGCCTACGAGAGAGAATTGGAGGTGGGAAAGTCCCACGATTTTCCCGTAATTGACAGTGTGGGACGTCCCTTCGCCTTTGCCCTCAGAAAAGGGATGAATATCTTCTCCCTTGCCATAGTAAGAGAAAACAGGGTGGCCCACGTTTATACTATGGACGTTGACGGGGTTTTCAGTATGATACTGGATCTCGCCGAGCGGTTGAGCGCGGAGCTCTACAGAGTTCTGGAGAAGGTTGAGAACGAGAACATTCCCCAGACGGTCATGGACCTTCAAATACGGATACTCATGATGTCCCACCCCCATCCCGAGGACTTCCGGAAGGTTGCTCTGGAAAAGCTCGCCAAACTTTAGTACGTAAGGCCCGGACAACCCCTTCGGCCACGTCCGGCCCCCACGGGGAGCTTATCAGGACGCGCGGCCCGTGGAGGTGGATGAGGAGGTAGGTACTCCCCTCTCTCAAAGGGTAATTCAGGGCATCTGCAAGCACTTCGGCCATCTCCCTGCCCTCGCTGTTGGTGTGATAGTACCGTATCTCCGGTGGCCCGTACCTGAGGATCAAGACAGGTCCCCTGTGGTTCCGGAGTTTTAACGTCAGATGGAGGTCGTCCTCCTGCAGGGTCCTGCCCGTATGAAGATAACGGGCGTTCAGCCTGCGGGACAGGTAGAGGCCGTACCAGAACGCCCTGCCGTCCTTAAGTACCACGGCCACGTCCTCCCTTTCCTCTCCTCGCCACGATGGTCCGCGGTAAGGTGTGGTGCGGTGTCCGGGTAGAAAGGACCACCTTCCGTACGTCCATATCGGGTCCGGCTCCTCCACAGTGGGCAGTGTCCGGAAGGTCTCAAGGGCTGAGTGGAGTACGTCAACCTCAAGGTCTATGAGGCGATCGTTTACCTCCCGTGCGAAGAAAAGCTCCGTGAGAAGTCGCACGTCGGGACCACTCTTTACGACCGTGTAAGTAGAGGGCAGGGGTGGAAGAAAACGACGTTCAGGAATGCGCTTTTCCATTTCCCCGTAGATGAGGTAGGCGAGGTCGTAGGAGGGGGATACGAGTTCCCATCCGGTGTATACTTCCGATCTATACTCCACCTCCTCCTCGTAGGCGTTGTGATGGATGCTCAGGAATACGTCCGGTTTCACCTTCCCGGTAATCTCCACCCTGTCCGACAGGGACAGGTACACGTCCCTTTCCCGTGTAAGGACGACGTCCCAGCCTTTAAGCCTTTCGGCCAGCGAGAGGGCGACGGCGAGGTTTATATCCTTCTCCGGCAGGAAACCCTGAAGGGTGCCGGTGGATCTCCCCCCATGGCCGGGATCTATCAGTATACGCATTTACCTTATCACTACCCTGTGTATCCTCTTACCTATCCGGATGAACCATACGCCCCGTCTGAGGGTTACGGACGTTTTGCCCCGGATCTCCCCGGCCCTGAACAGCCTGCCGTCCGGATGGTAAACGGCGTACTCTCCGGTTCCTTCAAGGATTACCTCCCTGCCCATAACCCGGACTCCGGAGGAGGTACGGCTCTCGCCCTCGGAGACGCCGAGGTCGTCGTCCCCGTTCCCTATGGGACACGGATCCATGGCGTAGTAGACCTCAAAGTTCCCCGACTCGTTTGAGGACCAGACTATGTGCCAGTACCCGTTATCGTAGTCCACGCTTACGGCACCGTCGTGGGCGTTGTTGTTGGTGAGTCTCTGGAGGGGGGACCAGTTATTTCCCCAGTCCGTCGTGATCTTACATACCACCTCCCAGTCTCCGTCCAGGCTGTCCATCCAGTAAAGCCGCGCCTCGCCCGTGGAGGCGGCCCTGACGAAGGGGTTCCACGATTTGGTGGGTGTACCGGAGAGGTTTGATGGACCCAGCCACGTAGCCCCACCGTCCAGAGACCTCTTGTACAGGACCTCCTTGTTGCCGAACCTCTCGTCCACCCACATGTAGTACACCACGTTGGTGTTCACGTCCATGCTCCCTATGGGGCGATCGTAAGGTGTTGGCCCTCCGGCGTCCTGCCCGGACATATCAACGGTACTGAACCATGAGTTCCCACCGTTCAGGCTACGGCGGTATTTGGCCCTTTTCTCCGTCGTGTTGTACGTCATGAACCACAGGTGTAATCTTGAGGGGTTGGAAGGATCCCTTCGGATTATAGGAGAATCGGAAAGGTCCTGAAGGGCGTCGGACGTCCACGTGGCTCCGAGGTTGGTGCTGCGTTTGTAGTAAACGTTGTAGAGGGGAAGCAGGAGGACCGGTCTGTTATCGGCCCATGCGAGGTGCATGACGGGGCCGTTAAGGGCTACGGAGGGTCCTTCCTGATTGTAGGACGTGGAGGAGGTTATGGGGCTGTACTCCGTACTCCAGGTCGCCCCTCCGTCCTCGGAGACGCGGTAGCGGATGTCAACGTTTCCACCGTTATCAACCTCGTAGATTATCACGACCGTGTCCCCCGTACACTCAATCCAGAGTTCCCTCCAGAAGTCGCGGGGACCGGCTATGGTCACCCTTGGCTCCCACGTTACGCCACCGTCAAGGCTCCGACGGTAGTATATGCGACCGTAATGGGACCAGGTGTCCGAGTTGAACCACGCCACGTGTACCTTCCCTTTACACGCAGCAACGTTCTTTGTACTCCTCTCCGTCGGATGGTTCCACGTATCAAGGTACGGACGATCCTCCTGCGGATCGTTGCTCAAGTTAACCGGTACGGTACACGCACATGCGGATATCAAAAAACTCATCATTAACCCTAATATTTTAAGGCAAAAATCCCCTCCGATGCAACAGGTCGCTTCCTCTCTATAATCGCCGGTATGGAAAGGTACGACGCCGTAGTTGTCGGTGGCGGCCCCGCAGGTTCCATGGCCGCCCGGAGGCTATCAGAGGGCGGTGCGAAGACGCTGCTTCTGGAAAGGAGGGCCGAGTTCGGTCAGGTGGTGCAGTGTGCTGAGGGAATATCCCATCAGTCCCTTACCCTTTATTTTGAGGCTGATCCGAAGTTCATAGCCTCCGTTATCAACGAGGCGCGGTTCTACTCCCCGGACGGGGACCACTTCACCATCAGGAAGGAGAGGGTAGGGTACGTCCTTGAGAGGAAGATATTTGACCGCTTCGTTGCCCAGACGGCCGCCGAGGCGGGTGCCGAGTTACTCACTAAGGCTAACTTCACCAGATTGGAGAGGAAGAACGGCGTATGGCACGTACACTTCACCTACGGCGGGAAGGAGGAGGTGGTTGAGGCGAGACTCGTCATAGGTGCAGACGGTCCGGGGTCCAAGGTGGGCAAGCAGGCGGGTCTGAAACTGGACCTTGATCCCGAAGACTACCACCACGCCGTTGAGTACTTCCTCGTACATCCGGCCGTGGAGGACGGCCGCATAGACTTCTTCGTCGGGGACTGGTGCTGCTGGAAGGGGTACGGATGGAGCTTCCCGAAGGGTGGCCACTACGGGAACGTGGGTGTGGGTGTCGCCGTCCTGCCCGAAGGGGAGTCGGCCGATACGTATCTGGACCGTTTCGTCTCCCACTACTTCAAGGGCGCCCGGATAATGGGTAAGACGAGTAGCGTCGTCCCGGTGGGTGGCCATAAGATGCAGATCTACGGAGATGCCATCATGGTCGTGGGGGATGCGGCGCGTCTGGCAGAGCCGATTTCCGGTGGTGGTATCCCTGCCGCCCTCGTATCTGGAAGTGTCGCCGGTGAGGTGGGAGCCAGAGCCTTGAAGGAAGGAGACCTATCATCGCGGAGACTTAAGGAGTACCACGACCGTTTCTGGGAGATAATGAACAGGCGGGAGTACGAACTCGCCTACGAGATAAGGCGGGCGCTCCTCCGCATGGACGACGACGACCTCCGTTTCGTATTCTCCAGGCTGAAACCCCTGTTTGATGGCGTGGAGATAGACGAGATAGACGCCTTTAAGTGGGCGAGGTACATCTTTACGAAGGCCCCGGATCTGCTCCTCTTCGCCGCAAAGAAGATGGGACCGGCTTTCGTTGACTATCTCAGGCGGTCCGTAGGTCTATGATACTGTACCTGATAGCCGGCAGTTACGTCGGGTTAGAGGTGAGGCTCACGGAAATGCTCATAGGGAGGAACGTGAGCGGTTATACGGCCTCACGGAGCGGAAGGTTGTTTGACGAGGTAAAGGGGATCGTTTACGTGAGTCGCCCCAACCTGTGGGTACACTTCGCCCAGCCCTTCGCCCCCTGTTCCGACCTCAAGACCCTCTACGGTGGTCAGCCTTCCGACGTAAGGCTCCTCGCATCCCCCATGCTTGAGGGGGACATAAACCTTATGGTTTGGAGCGCCGACGCACCCGACCGTATAGCCACGGTGAAGGTAAGGACATCCATACGTAAAGACACGATCGTGTCCAGAGTCCCCGGCTTCCGGTTGTACGTAAGGGACGGGAAGTTCTTCAAGCGGGATACCCAGTACACGGTAACCGTCTCAGGTGATAACATCAGGTGTGAGGAGGAGGGGGTAAGGTTCTTCCACCTTGGGAAGAAATTAGAGGACCCAGCGTTTATATGGACGGGCAGGGAAGTATGGGTTCTGGACGGTAAAGTGCTGTACGCCTACAGGAAGGGTAAGCTCGTTAAACTGCGCACGTTCAAGCATCGGGCCTATCCCACGGCCGACGGTGAGGGTACGGTCGCCTTTTACATGCCGGAAGAGGACGAGATGTTCATTCTCCGCTTCTCACCGGACTATTCGGACGTCTCCACGAAGAGCCTCAGGGGTGTATCCAGAGACGTGAAGGGGGAGTTCGTATCCATCCATTCGGTAAGGGAGGTTAAGAAGGGAGAAAGGAGTATAGGACGTTGGGTGATCGTCCTGCTTTTTAGAAAGGACGGAGAAGTTTACTACGTGAAGGTTAAACCGGAAGGAAAGGATTACACGGTGGAGAGTACGGACCCCTAACGGCGGAGCCTCCGCTCTATGAAACGGGTTAACACCTCGTAGATCTCCCGGAGATCGCTCCCTTTGAGGATCTCAAGGTGTCTCTTTACGGTATCCACGTCTCCCCTTATTAGAGGGCCGGTAAGCCCGTCTATACCCTTAAGGAGGAAGTTGTTGAAGGAGACCTTCACCAGACGGGCGTAATCCTCACGCGTGAGGCCGAGAGATGAGAATATCTCCTCTCCCGCAAGGAGGGGAGCGTATATGAGGTTGGATACGAAGACGGCGGCGGCGTGGTACAGAGCCTTCTTTTCCGGTGGTATCTCAACTACCCTTATGGGAAGGCGGGAGGCGAGGGATCTGACGAGAACCTTCGCTCCCTCAGTACCCTCAAACCCGACGGTTATGCCCTCCCAGAGGCAGGGGTCGGGGCGGTTGAAGGCCTGAAGGGGATGGAAGGAGAACCTCTCCGGAAAGGGTTTCAGTACGTCGGAGGTTAACGCCCCGGAGAAATGCCCCACGGCCCCGTACCTCCTGCCACTCTCATAAATCCGCCTCGCCATGGACGATATGAACTGATCTCTGGTGCCGATAAAGAGGAGATCGGCGTCCTCAAGCCTCCCTTCTCCGCTCCTCACCCTGTACGTGATGACCTCTATACCCCTTCTACGGAGGAATTCGGCGAACGCCCCCCCTACCTTACCGACCCCGACTATCTGTACCTTCACTTCAGCTCTATCTTATCCGGATCCACCCCCTCTATGAGGCGCATGTACTCCTTCCACATGCACCTGTCCTGCACCACTATAAGGCCCCTCTCAACGAGTGGGGCTATCGCTTCGTCGTTCCTTATGCCCTCCTGAAGCCAGAAGACCTTAACGTCCCCCCTCTCGTCCAACCTCTTCAGCACGTCCTCCACGACCTCCGGTATGGCGTGGGAGGGTCTGAACACGTCCACCCAGTCCACCTGCTCCGGTATGGATGAGACGTTGGGGTAGGATTTGCGTCCCAGTATCTTATCTATCGTGGGGTTCACGGGGATGACGTTGTACTTCTTCCCTATGAAGAAGCGGGGAACCTTGTGGGCGGGTTTCTCCCTGTTCTTAGAAAAACCCACTACGGCTATGTTCCTGTACTTCAGGAAGAGCTCCCGTATGACCTCGTCGGGAGGGTTCTCAAACCTTATGGCCATAGATGGAATTCTACGGTCGTCCCTTCCCCCGTTTCTTTCGCCTGAGCCTCTTGAAATAGGACGTAATACGGGTGGCCATACGGATAAGTCGGTAGTAAGTCTTCAGTACGGGGGATACGCCCGTCGGACGGATGACGGGGCGAACATCCTCAACCTCCGCCCCTATCTCCACTTCCACCGATGGCGACTTCCTTATCCCTATCCTCTGGGATGGGTAAACGCTCCTGTGTCCGGTTATCAGGAAGCTTATAACGCTCACTATGGCGGCGTAGGGGCCTATCTTTGGACCGAAGACCTCTATGGCCATTATGCTGGCCGATATGGGTGTGTTGGCCGCACCTGCCAGTACACCTACAAAGCCGAGGGCCGCGAATATCCTGCGGTTCAGGTCCAGGAGGTCGGCGAAGAGTACCCCGGAGGTGCTTCCCACGAAGAACAGGGGCGTGACTATCCCACCGCTTCCCCCCGACGCCAGAGTTACGCTGGTGAAAAGGGACTTCAAAAGGAAGTCGTACGGACGGGCGTCCCCCACAACTAAGGCGTCGTGTATCCGGTCAAGGCCAAGGCCGAGGTAGTCGTCGGAGAACACGAGGGCGAGGGTGACCAGGATTGCGCCTCCAAGTAGAGCCTTGTATGAGTCCTTCCACTTAAGATTTTTGAAGAAGGCTTCCGTAAGGCGAAGTACCTCTATGAAGATAACGGCCACGACGCCGAAGAATATCCCGGCCAGAACGCTGTAGGTAAGGAAGTGGGTTATTGAAGGGACGTAGAAGCTTATGGGATAGTAGTCGTAAGATATGCCGAATATTCGGGCGGTCTGGTAGGCCACTATACCGGATACGAAGGAGGGGAGTATAACCTCGTACATGACGCTTCCGAGGAACAGCACCTCCATACCGAAGAGCGCCCCTGATATGGGAGTACCGAATATGGACGCGAAGCCGGCACTGATGCCACATACGACCAGTTTCTTCCTGTCCGTGGCACTGAAACGGAAGAGGTCGGCAAGCGCCGAGGATATGCCCGCACCGATCTGGGCGGCCGGCCCCTCTTTCCCTACCGACCCCCCGGCTCCGAGGGTTATAACCGTGGCAAGGAGTTTAACCGGTACGACCTTAACGTCTATCTTACCGCTCCTTTCGTGTATGGCCTCAATCACCTTTTCGGTGCCGTGGCCCTCGGCTTCGGGGGCGAGACGTCTGATCATGATCCTGCTCACGAGGATGGCGATGGGAAGGAGAAAGTAGTAATACCGAAATCCAGCATGGAGGGAAACGGTGAAGTCTATCGCCTTGAGGAATAGTACCGTGGATATACCCACAAGCACCCCGACGACTGCGGCGAGGAAAACCCACTTGATAACGCTGAAGAAGAGGACGATCTCCTCAAAAAAAACCGTTTCTAACTCCTCCTTAAGGAGCTCGGAGAACTTTTCGTCCTGTTTCATTTACATCCCCCGGGAAACAATTCTACCTCCGGTATATGCCGAAAGCAGCACCGAAGTTCCCCCGGCCGTACAATATCCGCCTATGAACAACGGGAAGTTGAAGTGGTATCTGGCGATAGCCGTATTTCTGTTCGTATCGTTCATTTATTTTAAGACCACGGCGCCAACGACCGCATTCTGGGACGTGGGGGAATTTCTGGCGGCAGCCCACATATTGGGTGTACCTCACCCACCGGGTACACCTTTTTACGTACTTCTCGCCAAGTTCTTTGACCTATTGCCCCTGCCCGTTGATAAACTGTACTCCCTCATAAACGGTGGGGTCGTTGCCGATCCCCACGTACTCCGTATGACCCTCATCCCCATCCTCATGGGTGGGGCTAACGCTGCCCTCGTATACCTTATAGCCTACGAGTTGATGGATCATATAGACTCTGAGAGGAAACTTCCCCGTATCCTCTTCCACGTCCTCGCCGTCACGGGGGCCCTCCTTCCCGCCTTCGCCATGAGAATATGGTTCAACTCCATAGAGGTGGAGACCTACACCCCCGGTGCCTTCTTCGGTATCCTTGCCCTCTACTTCGGTATCCTATGGTACAAGGACAGGGACAATCCCGAGGCCTACCGCTGGATATACCTCGGCGTCCTCTCCATAATGCTCGGCACAGGTGTCCACCTCACCGTTCTCTTTGCCCTCCCCGCCCTGATGCTCCTGGTGTGGGCTGCGAAGCCCAAGGACCTCTGGGACAGGTACGCCGTCGCCCTCTTCGGGGCGTTATTCGCCCTGTTCGCCCTGCTTCTGGTAACGTACGACGGTAGCGGTAAACTCATCTTCTTCGTGGGCCTCGCCCTGATGCTGGCTTACATGTTTAAGGACGGAAATCTGAGGAACTGGAGTGAGCCTCTCAGCCTCGCCTTCTTAGTGGGTCTGGCCCTGGCCGTCGTAGGGGCGTTCAACGCTCAGGGTCAGATAGCCGGTTTCAGCGGTAAGCAGATAGTAACCCTCGGGGCCTTTCTGGCCGTCGCGGCGATGTTCGTCGCCGGCCGCATGTGGAACGACTGGAAGGGATGGGTCTTTCTTATAATCGTATTCGCCTTTACGGTTGAGTTCTGGATAATAGTGCGGGCCAACTACCTCCACTTCCATCCGTTGGACGCCCGCATAAACGAAGGCGATCCCTACACCTGGCAGGCCTTCATGGACGTCCTCCTGCGTAAGCAGTACGAGCCTGCCCACATGTTCCCCCGCCGTATTCCGTGGGGTGAACAGATTCAGGTCTTCCTGATGTGGTTCGGGTGGCAGTGGAACGCCGCCACCTACGCCATAACCGACCTCCAGAAGAACGCCCAGTTTACCCTGATGGATCACCTCGGTCCCCTCGGTGTAACGGTCCTCGTCCTCGGTCTCCTCGGTCTATGGGAGCAGTGGACGGACAGGAAGAACCGCGCCCTCTTCTGGCTCGTGGCCGGTGCTACCCTCCTCGCCGGCATCGGCTTCTTTATCGCCTTCAACTTCAAGGACTCCCCCACCCATCC
>WFXS01000069.1 GCA_015490465.1 Caldifarciminota bacterium | reverse complement strand
TTACGTGGCTTCCCAGCCTGATGGAGGCCGCCTACGCCATAGTCCTGCAGGACATGGAGATGAAGACCGAGAGCGAGATAGCCGAGTTTCTCGGTCTCACCCGGCAGACCGTCCGAAACATCCTCCGTGCCGACCCAGAGCTCGTATTGAAGAAACTGGCCGGAGAGCTGGAGGAGAAGACACCCCGAGCCCATACGGCCGGAGGTCTGGCCAAGATAGCCTACAGGGAGATAAAGGAGGGCAGGGATCACCTTGCCATATTCAACTTCGCCTTCTCCGTGGCCTCTGAGGTTCTCGGTATAGTCTGGCCGGTTGAGGTCCTCCTCCGGATAAAGGGCCTGGACTTCCCCGTCGGTAAGGAGGAACTCCTGCAGAGGCTCTCCGGTCTCAGGATAAAGGACGTCCCGGCGGAGGAGATCCTCGGCAGGCTCACGTACCCCATAAAGTCTCCCGCCGAACTCCTCAAGCAGATAAGGCTGGCTTTAGAGGAGATGGGTAAGTAAGGGACGGGGGGCGTGCGGCCCCCCTTTCTCCGGAGGTGCGGTATGAAGGTTTCCGTAAAGGTCGGAGAGGATAAGGTTCTGGAGCTGGTGAGGGGAGACATAACGAAGCAGAGGGATCTGGAGGCCATAGTTAACTCCGCCAACGCTTACCTGAAGCCGGGCGGAGGGGTCTCCGGAGCCATCCACAGGGCAGCCGGGCCACGACTCTACGAGGAGGCCAGAAGGTACGCTCCTATAAAGGTTAGCGAGTGCGTTATAACCGGCGCCTACGACCTGCCCAACTCCCACGTCATCCACTGCCTCGGACCGGTTTACGGTCAGGATACCCCGTCGGACGTACTCCTCGCCCGGACCTACGAGAACGCCCTCCGCCTTGCCGACGAGAGGGGTATAAGGAGTATAGGTTTCCCGTCCATATCCACCGGTATATTCGGCTACCCCGTGGAGGAAGCGGCAGAGGTCGCCCTAACGACTATCCTCAGGGTACTTCCAGAGTTGAAGAACGTCCGGCTCGTCCGCATGGTTCTCTGGGGAGAGGAGAGCTTCAACGCCTACCGGGAAGCCCTGAAGAGGATAGTGGGGGAGGTTGAGGAAGGTTAGGGTCTCTTTCCGGGCTATCCACTATTACCGTACCCTCGGCGGTACGGAGGTCTGTCCCCACTCCCATACCTATACGGTTGACGTGGAGTGTCGGGGCAACTGCGATGAGGTGGAAAGGATCCTGAGGGATGTGGCCAATAACCTGAAGGGGAGGCTGATAAACGACTGGGAGGGTCTGGTGTACCCCGAACCCACGACCGAAAACCTCGCCCTCTCCTTATTCTCCCTCCTCCCTGAGGGGAAGGTTGCCAGAGTTTCCGTGAAGGAGGACGACACCGTCCTCTCCGTCTACGATGGCGAATCCGTATGGGTCGTACTTATTGACGATAGGGAGGATCGTACGGCCCGCGTGGGTGTGAAGGGGGAGTTCAACGCCATGGGTTTCGCCGCAGATCTCGGCGAGTTGAAGGAACACGTATCGGATGGGTGAGGTAAACCCGTTTCAGCCCCATAGTGTCCCAACCGATCTCGCTCACTTTCCCGCGGGAGGTACGTCAACGTTCAACCTGTAGACCCCTTCCACAATGGGGGCGATCTCCTTAACGACATCCCCGTACCCCTCCCTGTAGAACCTCACCGTTACGTTCAGGGGTACGTCCTTCTCCTCCGGTATAGGGATGGTCAGGGTGTAGTACCCCGACGTATCCGTAACCGTTTTGAAGATCCCCCACTTCACCTTCGCTTCCACGTTCACGCCGGCCACAGGCTTGAGGGTGAGGGAGTCCACGACCCAGCCGTACCAGACGGCGTACCCCTTCTTCCCCTCAGGGGGTGGAGACACCTGCCGGGGCTGGAGGAAGAACTCGTAAGCCGGCGGTCCCCCTCTCCTTACTGTTATCTCCCCCTCTATCGGGAAGTAGCCTTCGGCATAAGCCTTTATCCTGTGCTTCCCACCGTCCAGATCAATCCGGAGTCTTCCGTTATCCGCCCTGTACTTCCGGCCATCAACCTCAACCGTAGCGGAAACGCCATAACCTTTTATAGCGTCCCTTATCCTTACCTCCACCTGTACGGCCACGAGCAGAAGCATAGGGTTATTTTAACGGCGGTACAATCACGTCTTGGCGTACATCCACTGGCCGGACGAGGACGTTGAGCTGAAGGACCCCGTTGAGCTTGAGATCGGGTTCGGCAGGGGGGACTTTTTGAAGAGGGTGAGCGAGCTTAACCCCCACGTTAACTACGTCGGCGTTGATAAATCCTGGGAGTCCGTTAAACGGGCCTACAGGAGGTTGAGGGGCAGGGAGAACGTAAGGCTCGTATGGGGGGACGTCTGGGCCTTCCTCATGTTCGGTATGCGGAGCGTGAGGTTCCACAGGGTGTTTTCCCTGTTTCCAGATCCGTGGCCGAAGAGGAAGCACGAACACAGGCGGATGTTCAACCCGGACTTCTGGAGACTGCTCTACCTGAGGACGAAGGAGGACGCCCACGTCAGCGTGGTATCCGACGAGATGTTCTTTATCAGGTGGGCTTACGACAACGCCCTTTCTACGGGGTGCTGGTGGGGGTACGTATCCGAGACGAAGAACCGTTTCGGCACCAAGTACGAGGAGAAGTGGTTGCGAGAGGGTAAGCGGGTACATCAGGCCGTACTCTTTAAGGACGGTAAGTGCGACTTTAGAATTCCCGAAACCGTCTTGAGGATCCCCAAACTGAAGTCCGTAAACCCTGAGAGTATACGCAGGGGCGACTACCCACTGCCGGAGGGGGCTTACCTGTCCGTCAAGGAGGTGGTCGTTAGCCGCGAAGGCGATACCGTACTCATAAAGGCGGTAGTCTCCGAAAGGTACCTCCTCCATAAGGTTTGGTTCGTCCTGCACAGGAGGGGGGACGTGTGGTACCTGAGACCCTCTGACTTCAGTAAGTACTTCCCTACGAAGGCCCTCCAGAGCGCCCTTGACCTCCTGTCCGATATGGCGGAGGGCCGAACTACCTGACCACGACCTTCCTTACTCCCGATCTGCCCTTAAGGAAGTACACGCCCGGTTTGAGGTCTATCCTCTGCCCACGCCTCAGTCTCCCGACCAACCTGCCATCGTGGGAGTAGACGGTCATATCCCGGAGGGCGTGCAGGCGTCTGCCTTCAAGCCTGTATACGTTCACAGGGGGGAGGACGGAGTTTTCCCTGATGCCGGTTGTGGTGTAGGTCCAGGTCATGTAATCGTAGTAAGTGTCAATTCGTGAAGGGGGAACGTACGTCGTATCCCACGGTGTGGTTGAAGTGTCCACTATGGCGTAGGTCTGGTAGTATACGACGGTGTCTATGCTGTAGTAGGTTAAACCCAGAGGGTTCACGTACCTGATGTGGAGGTAGACGTGTATGCTGAGTTCCGTACAGCAGATGAAGGTGCTTCCGGTATCGGGGTAGGTGTTGGTATAGACTATGGTGAAAACGTACGGGCTTACGAATACTTCAGCAGTGTCTCCGGAGTAATAGGCCAGCGTGGCGTACGAAGGGGAGAAGTACACGCTATCCACTATGCCATCCCAGTCCTCGTCGCCTCCCGTGGGTATGCGTGTGTTCAGGGGGTATATACACGTGTCCGTGGCCTGCCAGCTGTCCCCTACCGTCAGGGGGAACTTGAGCGTCCTTATTCCGGTGAGGCCGGGGGCGTCAAAGAGCCAGTTGTCCGCAAAGTCAACGAGGTAGGTGCCGTCGTAGTAGGCGAAGCCCGTATCTACCGTGGGATCGTAGGAGTAGGTGCGTATTACGTAGTCGGCCCTCTCCACGGATGTTGAGAAGGAGCAACGACTTCCCGTACCGTCCCACGTTGAGACCCCGACGACCGTATCAAAGGCGTAGTAGGGGGTCAGGGATTCCTCGTGAATCAGGTACCACCGGCTCGCACCCGGCGTGTACCCACCCCAGCCGAGATCAACAAGTATTAACGTTAACATGCTTTACCTCGTCATGCACCTGAAACACAGGTCAAGGCCGCGGTACCCGGTGAAGGTATCCCAACCGGATGTATTTGCGATTATCCGCAGTTCCTTCCCATCGGGTCCGATTATCAGGACGCCGAAGATATCGTCCCCGTCGTACCCCATGGCAGAGTCGCGGTCGTGGTCTATCCATACGACGAGGGTGTCGTTAGAGTCAGCAGAAACCGTATCCCTGTAGGTGGAGGAGGGAAGGGGGGCGTAAAGTCCTCCGGTGTACTCCGTCAGTTTCACGTACCTGCTGGAGATTACGCCATAGCCCGAAGTGTCGCTTATGAGTATTAAGGTGTCTCTGTCGTTTATGGTTATCGTATCGCCCTTCGTTGCGATGGGTACACTGGCGAGGGATACCGATATGAAAGTTCCGGGGTATATGTCTATCTTCAGAAGGTTATGTTCCTCACATACCTTCAGGAAGGTACTGTCAAGGGTATAGATCACCGTGTCCGCTCCGCCCACTACAACGGTGTCCAGAGGGGTCTCATCTCTGCACATGATGACGAGGGTGTCGGAGGGTGGGAAGGATACGAGGAGATTTATCATCGTACCGTCGTTGGAGGTGCTAAGGCTCACTTCCGTTGTGGGTGGAGTGGTCTCATTCTTACAGCCTGTGCCTGCGGCAAGCAATATTACACTTAAGATAGAAACCGCGCGCTTGCTCATCTCAAGACCTCCTTATTAACTTCACCGTTCTCGTAAATGAAGAATACTCCCCTTCTTTGGGGTTTAAAGCCCTTCCTGCCGCCTTCATATATGAGCCTTCCCGTAGCATCGTACACCTTTATACGTGAAGATGTCGGATAAACGATTTCTCCGGATTTCCCACGACCTTCAGATATAGCAAGAGGAGGAGGGCCACACACGCTCTCATCCCACCATCCGTCTATAACCGTGTTGCTCCTGCCGCTTATGTTCCCACCCCTATCTATAGCGTAGACGTTAACTTTGTACATTATACAATTCGCTCCGTTTATTGGGCTTATGGTAACGGTTGTGTCTGTTGTATATCTATAACCTGTATTCACTGTACTTGACGTATCATACGAAGTCCACACGAACTTGTACCTGTACATATCAACCTCATCGTTAGGAACCCATCCAATAACCATACTTACCGCATCTTTAGAAAGCACCCGTACGTTCTGGGGCTGACCCGGTGGAACTTTTTTCCATCCTCCCGGATAAACTATATACGGTGCCTCATCTTTAATTATAAGACTCCAGCGGTCAGTATGGGCGCTGTCATAAACCGTATACCTCGCCCGTTTTATAGGCCACTCGTGTATGTAATAGCCATCTGTGGCACCGTGAACCAGATACGTTGGCCTCACAACTATAGAATCGGTCGGTTCTGATCCCACGAGGGCAATAAAAGTAAGGTCTGGGAGACTGTCAACAATATTTGAGAAATTCCCGCCAGGGTGGAAAACTACACGCTCCTGAAAGAGATCCGGGCAGGCACGGGGATAAGCGTGTATTTTGTATGTCCCTCTATCAAGGCTATTGATCTCCACAGTTTGGCTTCTATATCCATTCATATTTATAATTGTATCTAAAACTTTTCTCCCATAGTGATCCTTAACCATTAGTCTAACATCAACCCATGAAGGTACAGCTTCCTCAACATACGAAAATCCACTTCTTCGTCTCCAGTAAAGATAGATAAGAATATTTAAATCATTACCTCTAAAAGGAGTAGCTACAAGACCTAAAGATGTGGAAGAGCAAGAAAAGGAGTTGGTTATGGTAACATCCCCTCTCAAAGCATGTTGAGTTTGCCACCAATCATCAAAGGGGAGGTTATCTTCAAGGCGGGTGCTTCCTACTATAGATCTCGCTATACTCTTATATGTGCTGTACGGTAGACCGGATGGCAGATCGTATATTATGCTGTTGAATTGCTGGAAAAAGTCATACACTCTGAACCAGAGCTTCCACCAGCTGAAACCTGCTATACGATACCTCAAAGCAGTGAGATCCCTGTTTATCCAGAATTCATCCACTGTTAGATAAGCTCCAACACGCAAAAAATCTGTGTTGTACTGCTGGAAGAAGGAGTAGGATCCGTATAAGAAGGGATAATGATAGTTAAAGTTTTTGGTGAACTCATCGTTATGATAAAGAAAAGGATAATCCCAAAAATTTCCGGTTTCTCTGTATATCGTAGTAGATACCTCAACTTCTATAAACTCTGCGTGACCTTCTTCAAACTGATTATAAGGTATAGTCTTATAGTTTCTGAAAGCGTGCGCCATCTCATGGATAAAAATAGGCCCCCACCTTCTACCGTACATGTTCTCCCACCCTTTCAGCTTTATCTCCGAATTCGCCCAGCAGGTTGATCTTGAAATAAATAACCCATCTGGCCCTATTGAAGGATCCTTCGTTATTTTAACCTTATGCGTTCCTAAACAGAGGAACCCTCCGCACTTGCAATACGGCCATCCGTATATCCTCTTTAGACGTGGATAAGCGAGGTTCCAGACGTATAAAACTTGGTTCCACTCCTCGTCTGTCCAACCATCTCCCCTTTCAGGTTCTATATCACGTGGTGGACGCTTGTTAAGGGCTTCGTGTATCCCGAAGTCTTCCGGTGTTAAGACTTTACCATTGCGGGCAAAGAGTATAACCACATCCTTTACACCTTCAGGGATGCTTCTTACCACACTATCTACGATACTATCCACACGAGCCGATTGAAGATGATCAACTGTTTTTATGTCTTGGGGTAGCTCCACCATTACTACCGCTGCCTTAAGGGGTAAGGCCAAAGCTACGAAGAGGAATGCGAAAAAGATAGAAGAAGATAGAAGAAGATAGAAGAAGATAGAAGATCTCCTTCCAGTTCCTGATCGCGCTAATGACACCTATTATCCTCCTCATAGGGGAAGATTATAAGGCCGAAATAAAATTTCGCAACCTGCGGGTTTAGCCCATCCTCTCCGGTGCGGAGACCCCCAACAGGTTCAGACCGTACCTTACGGTGTAGAGGACGGCCCTTGATAGGGTTATCCTCTCCCCCTGCCTGTCGCTCCCCACTATACGGTTGTTCTGGTAGAAGCTGTGGTAGGTGTGGGCCAGTTCTATCAGGTAATCCACGAGGAGGTTGGGGGAGAAGTCCATCTTCCCCTCAACGTTGGCGTAGGGGAGGTTCAGGCCCCTCCAGACCTCCTCCCTCAAGCGTATAGGCAGAGCCTTCAGGAGGTAGTACGGGAAGTACTGCACGAGGGCGGCGACGCCCCTCTCCTCTCCGGGCAGGTCTTTGATGGGCTTACCCTCAACACCGTTGGCCTTTGCGTAGTCCAATAGGCTCATTATCCGGGCGTGGGCGTACTGGGTGTAGAAGACGGGGTTTTCCTTTACGGCCTTTCTGGCGAGGTCCAGGTCAAAGTTCAGCTCCGTTTGGGGCGCCCTTAGGAGCATGAAGAATCGCACGGCGTCCTTGCCAACGTCGGCGACGAGGTCGTCAATGGTGTATATCCTCCCGCTCCTCTTGGACATCCTGACCCTCTCCCCCCCCTCGTAAAGGTTCACCTGGCCGTGGATTATTACGTCATATACGGCGTTTGTGCCGGTAGCCTCCATAAAGGCCCCCATTACGGCCTTCATACGGGGGACGTACCCGTGGTGGTCCGGCCCGAATATGTCTATCAGGTAATCGTACCCCCTGTCTAACTTGTGGAGGTGGTAGGCGGAGTCCCAGAAGAAGTAGGTCGGCTCCCCGTTGGATCTGACCATCACCCTGTCCTTGTCGTCCCCGTACCGGGTGGCCCTGAAGAGGAGGGCGTACCCCTCGTACCTGTACCGGTCGCCTTCGTACAGTCCTCCAAAGGTTTCGGGGAGGGGGATGTTGGCCTCGTTCCCATCGGCGTCGGCGAAGTACAGGAGTCCCGCCCCCTTCAGTATGGAATATACCCTCTCCGGGTAATCGGACCCCCTTATCTCCGACTCCTTCACGAAGCGGGCGTACGCTATCCCGTACCTCTTGAGACTCTCCTTCTGAAGTTTCAGGATATGGTGGGCGACCTTCCGCCCGAACTCCTCTGCCTCCCTCAGGGTTATTCCCTCCGGCCCCTTTGCGAGTAGGGGGGTGGCCTCCGGAACGAACTCCCCCGCCAGGTCCCTAACGTACTCCCCCCTGTAGCCGTCCTCAGGCAGGGGGAAGGTGTCGGGTTTTATGAAGTGGAGGACGGATAGGCCGAGGTTGGCTATCTGCCTACCGGCGTCGTTCACGTAGTACTCCCCCTCTGCCCTGAAGCCGAGGAACTTGAGAATACGCACTATGCTGTCCCCTATGGCTCCGGCGCGGGCGTTGGCTACGTTAAGGGGACCGGTGGGGTTGGCGGATATGAACTCCACCAGGACCTTCGGCCCGGACTTCGGGAACACCTCCGGCCACGGGTCCCCGGCTGCCCAGTTGGTCCATCCGGCGAGGGCCTCCTCCTCCATCCGGAAGTTGACGTACCCGCCGGCGGCGGCTACGGAGAACCGCCCCTCAAGGACGGGCCTTAGCTTCTCTGCCAACTCCTGGGCTATGACGGGTGGGGGTTGTCTCCGCTCTCTGGCCATTTTGAAGGGGGCGTTCGTGGAGAAATCGCCGAACTTTGGGTTCTGTGTCCTATCAACCACTACGGGGCCGACGTTCTCCCTTAGGGCCTCCTCTAACTCCCGGTAAGCTCCTTTCACGTCCGGTTATTGTAAGGGGGAGGGGTAATGAATCCCCGTTATATAAAGTACAGGAAGCCTTCTCTAAGAAGTTCCTCCCTTATCTTCCATCCCTTTCCCAAGGCTTTAACGAACTTATCGGCGTAATGCACAGGAGCAGGCAGCCTCAAGTTGAATCCACCTCCGAAGAGGGTTGAGTAGTTGAGTTTGGTCAGTTTCCAAAGTACGTCAATATCTCCATCCGTCAGCGAGCCTCTTTCGGTACCGCCCTCGGAAACTATCCATTTGTTCTCTACGACGACGGGTCTCGCTCCTCTACTTTTCGTAGAGTGGGCAAGGAGCAAACCGAGATGTTCGTTTATAACCCCTCCATAACCGTAATCGTCCGTCCCCAGTCTTATGGGGCTACTTTTGAGTATTCCAAGTACCGTAAACTCCGCCTTCCACCTTCTGGATAACCCCTCAATCTTTCTTACCTCCGATAAGTGGGACCTCCCGTCCCTCAAGATCAG
>WFXS01000068.1 GCA_015490465.1 Caldifarciminota bacterium | reverse complement strand
TACTTCTACATCTCATACTCGTATTCCTGCCGGCAAAGTTACCCACGTACATCTTCGTATTCCCGGTTACTATGTCCCTGCTCATGGTTCTTCTAATCGCTCCTGAACTGGAGACCGGGTGGAAATACAGGGTCGTGGACGTTCCTCCGTGGAAGTATTTGCTCCGTATTCCTCCGCCGATAGCCCGTGTGAACGTACAGGAGAGGGGTGACTCCTGCTTCCTTACCGTTGATTTCGGTGCAAGCGTACGCGGGCTGAGGGTATACCCCGGCCTACTTTACGCCGATCGGGAGTATACACACTTCTACCCCTCGGGTATGGATTGCGATTGGAGTGGTCGTAGGCTTGAGGTGGAGATCCCCCGCGCTCCCGCTATTGTCCTCAGAGAATTCGTACTCTTGCCGGCGGTCCGCATGTACTGGAAGGGAAAGTTCTACTACCTTTCGCCCCTTGGATCCAATTATCGGATAGATTTAAAGGATAAGCGGTTCCAGATATGGAAAAACGTAGTAGTGGCTATGGAGAAGGACGGGGGCTTCATCTTCAGGCTGTTAGAGGGGGATTGTGACAGGTGCGTTCTCCTCGTATCCTTCACCCTGAGAATGCCCGAAAAGGAGGTAACTGCGAGCAGTATAGTGGGTAGTCTCAGGAGTGGTGGGAGGGATAGCACGATAACCTGGAAACCGGGAAAGAGAAAGTACGTACTTCTGTTCCGGGAGGAGGACGTATGGGAACTTGAGGAAGGGATATACAGTATTCCTACGGAGGGAGCAGTATTACAAACGCAGGAGGGGAAGTTCTCCGTGGAAAGTAACGTCGTGGTTGAGGTATCTCACTTCGGCCAGCTGACCCGTAGATACGAGACTCCCGTTTACAGCGTGACCCATTAGATATGGAGCGTCCGATCTTTCCATTCGGTTTGTAGGCGTAGATTAGGTACTACGGGATAGGGGCGGCATACCGCCACACCTTAATGCCGTACCATACGTGCATCTTCAAAGGTTATAATATCGGCCTGTGGATGTTCTAACCGTAGTGGTAGTATGGGGTAGCTGGTTGTTTTTCCTCGTGCTTACTCTGGCGTACTACTTGAAGGAGGGAGAAGGATGAGCGGCGTAGCCTTGGGCCTTCTCGTGTACGTCGTTATAATGGTTCTCATAGGGATCTACACCTACCGGTTTATGCACACCTTGGACGACTTCCTCCTCGGTGGACGTAAACTCGGCGCCCTCGTTATAGCCTTCTCCGAGAGGGCCTCAGGTGAGAGCGCCTGGTTCCTCCTCGGACTTCCCGGGTTCGCCTACGCTATGGGTATGTCCGTCTTCTGGACGGTCGTTGGCGTCGCTCTCGGCATATTCGTAAGCTGGACGGTGATAGCCAAACGGTTGAGATGGGAGACGGAAAAGTACGGCGCCCTGACTATCCCCGACTACCTTGAGGCCCGCTTTGGGGACAGGAGCCGGATAATACGGGTCGTGAGTACCCTGATCATCCTGCTCTTTTACCTATTTTACCTCGGCGCCCAGATCATCGGCGCTGGCAAGGTACTGAACGCCACCTTCGGTATAGATACGGTCCTCGGCATGTTCATCGGGGCCGGCATAGTCGCCCTCTACACGATGGCCGGGGGCTTCACGGCCGTGGCCCTCACGGATCTGGTACAGGGAATAATAATGCTCTTCGCCGCCGTCTTCCTGCCCATTCTGGGGATAGCCGCCCTCGGAGGCGTGGGCGAGACCTTCGCAAAACTCCGCGAGATAGATCCCAGCTTCCTGAGCGTCCTCGGTGGGAAGGCGGGGAGGGATCTGATAATAGGAACGATTCTGGGGGGTATGGGTGTGGGTCTGGGGTACATGGGTCAACCCCACCTTCTCACCCGGTACATGGCCATAAAGAGTACCCACGAGGTACGGAAGGGCGTACTCATAGCCATGCTCTGGGTTCTCCTCGCCTACTGGGGGGCGCCGTTCATCGGTATAGTGGGGAAGGCGTACTTCGGCCCGGATCTCGCCGATGCCGAGAAGGTTATGCCCATGCTGGCCATGGCCGTACTCCCACCGGTAGTTGCCGGGTTCGTTATAGCAGGGGCCGTGGCCGCCATGATGTCAACCGCCGACTCTCAACTGTTGGTGGTCACGTCGGCCGTGGTTGAAGATATTTACAGGAAGCTCCTCGGAAAAAATCTGTCTCAAGAAAAATTGGTGGCGTTTTCCCGGTGGACGACACTCGCCGTTACGGCCTTTGCCCTCATCCTCGCCCTATTCGCCAAGAACCTCATATACTGGCTCGTCCTCTACGCCTGGTCCGGCCTCGGCGCCAGCTTCGGCCCTCCTATACTTCTGGCCCTGCTCTGGAAACGTACCACCCGTTGGGGCGCCCTCGCCGGGATGTTAACCGGCACCCTGACCACCGTCCTCTGGTACAACGTACCCGCCCTTAAGGGTACGGTTTACGAGCTGATACCTGCGTTCCTTTTCAGCCTGATAGCGACCTACGTGGTGAGCCTCCTGACGTCTAAAAGATGATCGGGTTCTACCTCCACTCCGCCGGCTTCGTGTCTGCCTCGTTTGATACGGCGTTCCTCCACGTGGAGCCGGCTTACTTTTTCGGGTGGAGCGGGAGAGATATAAAACCTTTCTACACGGACAGGTTACGCCTCGGATTCAGGAGCCTGTACGTTAGAGGAGACGTGGGGAATCTCAGGTACAGGGTCGGGAAGTTGCCGGTGCCGGATACCGGGAACCTCCTCCTTGATCCCTTCTCAACGGGGTACGACGCCCTCTCCCTCTCGTGGGCCGGGGACGAATGGGAATACACGGTTGAATTCATGAGGCTGGGATCGTGGGTTTCGGACGGGGAGTATTACTTCAACCCGGATGCCACTGCCATATCCCGCGGTCAGGTAATAGACCGATACGCCACCCTCCGCACGTTCACCTTCGGCAACTTCTCCTTTTCGGAGATAACCGTCCTCTCAACTCTCGCCGGACGTTTCCCGGATATTAGAGCCTTCAACCCCCTCCTGCCCGGCTACCTATACCAGTGGTTCTACGCGAAGGAGGTAAACGTCCTCTGGTCCATAACCTACAGGTTCGGAAGGAACACCCTACGCTTAATCGTGGACGACTTCCCCTACCTGCCATCATGGTTCTCAATAGTTCCGCCAACGGTGGGGGTGAGGGTGTCGGGCGATTACGGTTCGTTCTCATACGACATCCTCTGGATATCCGCCTTCACGTACGCGAACCGCAGACCGTGGGACGCCCTTTACGAGTCTCCGTACTTCCGTGGGGATCGTCTGCAGGGAGCGCTCAAACTTGCTCTGCCGGGAAGGAAGCTTAAACCTTTGTTTGAAATAGGGGGATGGGCAGAAGGCAGGTACAACGGCGTTTTCAAGGAACCGGAGATCGGGGAGTATCCCCCTTTCTCCTTCCTCCACGATCCGGTCCGGGCAGACGGGTGGGTGTCCGTGGGTTTAAGGTACGGGAGGTACGAGGTTCAGGTGGGGTACGGAGGGAAGCCCTTGGCACTTAACTACGGTAGGGTTTTCCTGTACTTTTCGGCGATGTAATGGGGTAGCAACACTCGTGCAATCTTATACTCTCCGCCCAGATTTCGGTACCCCTCCCTTTCTCTCCGGTCCCCATTACCATGCAAACGCTCGTCCTCCTTCTCCGTATTTTGAGTACGGGTGAAGAAGCCTTTATCCCGGTAGATTTATGAGGGCGCACTCGGTTTGCCGGTGTTTGCGAGATGGAGCGGTGGGATCCTCAAAATATTGGGATCTGCGGGTGGATACAGTGGCCAGTTTAACGATGGAATACGTGTGGAGGAGGACAAGGAACACCTTCATAAACGCTCTTCTGTTAGGTCTGGCCACGCACACGATCGGTGTGGTTCAGCTGGTAATTATTCCCCTTCCCCCGACCCCATGAGTACGAGGAAGGCCTCCTGAGGAACCTCTATCTTCCCGATCTGCTTCAGCCTCTTTTTACCCTTCTTCTGCTTCTCAAGGAGTTTCCTCTTCCGGGTGATGTCTCCCCCGTAGCACTTGGCGGTTACGTCCTTCCTTATGGGGGCTATGCGTTCCTTCGCTATCACCTTGCGGCCTATGGCCGCCTGTATGTTCACCTCAAAGAGCTGGCGGGGTATAACCTTCCTCAACCTCTGAACCAGTTCCCTCCCCACTCTATAGGCCTTTTCCCTCGGCACAACCACGGCGAAGGCGTCCACCTTCTCACCGTTTATCAGGATATCCAGACGGACGAGATCCGACTCCCTCCACCCGGCCATCTCGTAGTCCATGGACGCGTAGCCCCTGCTCACGGACTTCAGATGATCAAAGAAGTCGTAGAGGATCTCGGATAGGGGAATCTCGTACTCAAGGACGGCCACCTTGTGGCCTATGTAGTGGAACCCGACCTGTTTCCCACGGCGACTTATGGCAAGCTGCATAACGGGTCCGACGTACTCGTCGGGCGTGAGTATCTGGAGTTTAACGTAAGGCTCGTAGGCCTTTTCGTAGACGTCCGGAAAATCCGTGGGTGAGGTTATTATCTTCTCCGTACCGTCCTTCAAGAGTACCTTGTACTCCACCGTGGGCTGGGTCACTATGACCTCAATCCCGTACTCCCTGCGAAGCCTCTCTTTGAATATATCAAGGTGTAGAAGCCCCAGAAAACCACACTTGAACCCCGATCCGAGGGCAGGAGAGTACTGGGGCTGAACCTGTATTGCCGCATCGTTAAGGCGCAGTTTCTCTATGGCCTTTGACAGGTCCGGATAGTCCCCCGGATCTACGGGGAAGATACTCGCCCATACCATGGGCTTCGGCTCCCTGTACCCCGGCACAGGTATAACCTTGCTACCCTTTATCCTGATGGTGTCCCCCACCCTCGCACTCCTTATGTCACGTATGTTGGCCATGATGTACCCAACCTCACCGGATGATAGCCTTTCAGCGGGAACGAAACGTTTGGGTGGGTAGATGTATCCCACCTCAACCACCTCGTACTCTTCACCGGAGGATGCGAACTCTATCCTATCGCCCTTCTTCACCTCACCTCCGAAGACGCGAACGAAAGGCACTGCCCCCCTGTGATCGTTCCATACGGCATCAAAAACGAGAGCCACGAGTTCATCCCCCCTGCTTTTCGGAGGAGGGATATCCCGTACTATTCGCCTTAACAGCTCGTCTATACCTGTACCAAGTTTGGCGGATATGAGGACGGGTTCAACGTCGCCCAACAGATCCATTATCTCCTCGTAGGTGGCGTCAATATCGGCGTTCGGAAGGTCTATCTTGTTTATTACCGGTATTATTTCAAGGTCCTGCTCAAGGGCCAGATAGAGGTTGGACACGGTCTGAGCCTCAACCCCCTGAGTGGCATCAACTAACAGCAAAGCTCCCTCAACTGCAGCCAGACTACGGGAGACCTCATAGGTGAAGTCAACGTGGCCGGGCGTATCTATGATGTGAAATACGTAACTTTCCCCATCCACATCCATCGGCAACCTTACAGGATGCATCTTTATGGTTATTCCTTTCTCCCTCTCCAGATCCATACTGTCCAAGAGTTGCTCCTCCATCCTGGAGGCACGCAGGATACCGGAACGTTCTATCAGGCGATCGGCGAGGGTTGATTTGCCGTGGTCTATGTGGGCTATTATCGTAAAGTTCCGTATACGTGAAAGCACGAAGCAATTCTAATCCCGTAGAGTTGCTGTGTGTTCTCTCTTTACCTACAGGGTACTTAGTGAATGTACAGGCGCAGGATGGAAGTGTTCCTTGCTGATAAATGCCTGAGTGGTTCCTCCGACGGAGGAATTCCACGACGGGCAAGACTCTTTCCGGTTATTGATGGTCAAACCCAATTACACCGGGCATCCTTCCTAAAAACACGTTAAATCGGAAGAGGTACGTTTATCTCTCCACCAACTTCGACAGCAATTACGTATCGCGAAACTACTGGTATAAGACACCCCCGTTTTCATCTGAGGTATTTAACGGACTTATTGAGCCTGCGTGGTCGGAGACGTATCGGGAAAATCAAAAACAAAAAAAGCAGGTAGCGTGAGGAAGTGAGGCGACGAAATCCTCGGGCTATTGGAACCGCTCGGCTCAACCCCTTGCGGGGCTTACACCTGCGGCCCATCTACCGGGTAGTCTCCCCGGGCCCTTACTCCAGAGTCCGAAGACTCTGGATGGGACGCCTTATCTTGGGGCCCGCTTCCCGCTTAGATGCTTTCAGCGGTTATCGGTTAGGCACGTGGCTACCCGGCTTCTGCCGCTGGCGCGACAGCCGGTACACCAGAGGTGCCCCCAACCCTGGTCCTCTCGTACTGAGGGCAGCACCCCTCAAGCGTCCCACGCCCACGGCGGATAGGGACCGACCTGTCTTACGACGGTCTGAACCCAGCTCACGTAGCCCTTTAATGGGCGAACAGACCAACCCTTGGGAGCTTGTTCACCCCCAGGATGGGCTGAGCCGACATCGAGGTGCCGAACCGGGCCGTCGAAGTGGACTCTCGGGCCCGACCAGCCTGTTATCCCCGGGGTACCCTTTATCCGCTGAGCGATGGCCCTTCCACACGGGACCACCTGATCACTAGGCCCCGCTTTCGCGTCTGCTCGGCCTGTCGGCCTCGCAGTCAGGCCCCCTTCTGCCCTTGCACTCAACGGGCGGTACCGTCCGCCCTGAGGGGACCTTTGGGCTCCTCCGTTACCTTTTAGGAGGACGCCGCCCCAGCGAGACTGCCCACCAAGCGCTGTCCCCGCGAGGGTTTGCCTCGCTAGGTTAGGACCCCAACAGGACAAGGGTGGTATCTCACTGGCGGCTCCACCCGGGCTGGCGCCCGGGCTTCACAGCCTCCCACCTATTCTGCACATGCCCTGCCAGGGCCCAACGCCAGGCTGCAGTAAGGGTCCACGGGGTCTTTCTGTCCCGCCGCGGGTAGCCAGCATCTTCACTGGCACTGAAGCTTCGCCGGGTCCCTCCCTGAGACAGTGGCCCAGTCGTTACGCCATTCATGCGGGTCACAACTTACGTGACAAGGAACTTCGCTCACCTTTCTCCACGGCTTTCACCGTGGGGTGGACCGTCCCTTCAGTCTGGCCCACGGTCCGCCTGTGGGAAGCGCCTCCTTATCTCCTCCCTTATGCGGAGGAGGGCGTCTCGCTTCTCTGTGTTCATCCGCAGGGCTATCTCTATTATGTCCAAGAGGCCTTCGGGTGTCAGGTGCTGTCCCTCGGCCATCTTATGGACTATCCGCCGGAAGCGGATGAAGTCCACGTTCTTCTTGGTCTTGAGGGGATGGCGGGTAAAGAAGTCGCACACCTGCTGTAGGCATGCGAGCTTCCTTATCCTGAAGGCCCACCTGTCCCCATCACTTCTGCGGACGACACCGCAGCGGAAGAAACGCTTCAGGGCGTAGAGGATCTGGATGTCCCTCTCGTGCTGGACGATTACGAACTCGGGTATGACCTGGTACCCGAGCGAGGTCTTGGGGTTGCGCACCACGGATACGTGGAAGCAGCCCTCGCCGTCGGTGAAGCCGACGACCCAATCCGGAGTCAGATCCATTACTTACCTCCTTGTCGCTTCCCACGGGCCAGACTGCCCGGCGTACGGCCTCTGAGGATCCCCTCCCGCCTATTGGCGGGAAAGTTTCCTGCGGGTTGCCCAATCCCGACCATTTTTACGCCCCGCCATCGGCGGGGAAACGTAGGTCGGGCTCTAAGGGCTTTCCCGCATACAGCCGGGTTCAGGCAGCGGTCAGCTACCTTAGGACCGTTAGGTTTACGGCCGTCGTTTACCGGGGCTTCGGCAGGGAGCTTGCACCCCCCGCCTTGACCTTCCGGCACCGGACAGGCGTCGCCCCCTATACCTCCCCTTACGGGTTGTGCAGGGAGCTGTGTTTTTGGTAAACAGTCGCCAGGCCCTATTCTCTGCG
>WFXS01000067.1 GCA_015490465.1 Caldifarciminota bacterium | reverse complement strand
GATCCCACGAACGTCAAGCTGAACACGGAGGTCTACTGGTACGCCCGCAAACACGGGAAGTTAAATCTGGCCCTGCGTATAATGAAGAACCTGAAGGACAGGTATCCCGACAGTCTCAACTTCTGGTTTGAACTCGCCGACGTCTACGTTCTCATGGGCATGCCGGACAGCGTCCACGCCATGTATTCCCACCTCGTCAAACACCACGGTTTCAAGTTTAAGGACTGTGAGATGGCGGCCGTCCTGAACAACTGGGCGTATACCCTTTCCCTCGCCCAGTACCGCCTTGATACGGCGAAGGTGCTGGTGGATCGTGCCTACGATCTGTGTAAACTGGATCACATACTGGATACGAAAGGCTGGGTATATTTCCTTCTGGGTAAGCACCGCAAGGCCGAAGACCTGATAGAGAGAGCCATAGAGGTGATTCCGGAGGACGACATAAACCTGCCGGAGGTTTACCTGCACCTTATAATAATCCGTTGCCACAGCGGGGAAGAGGTGGATTCCCGGATACTCCGGGAGATAGACGAACTGGTTGACCCCGCGAAACTCAGGTTTTACAGGCGCTTTCTACGGGAGTGCCACCGGCGGGACTGAACCTGCCCCTTACCGCCGTATAATTTTTTCGCTTTGAAGGTTATAATTGGGGATATCCTTAACTTTTTGGGCGAGAGCCTGACAGAAAGCGAAGTTATTGATGCACTTGAGAGGGCCGGGGTGGAGGTTGAAGGGAAGGAGAGAGTGGGGGAGAGATTCGGTGAGGTGCTACCCGCCCGTGTTCTGGACGTGGAGGATACGGGGAGGATACGGTGGGTAAAGGCCGACGTAAGGGGGAGCGTTAAAGTCGTAGCCACGACGGATACCGTCCGGAAGGGGGAGATCCTCCTGTGGGCGGATCTACCACCCAAGGAGATAAACGGCCGGAAGTCCGAGGGTATGTTCCTCTCTGCCGAAGAGCTGGGGTTGGAACCGAAGAGTGAACACCTGGCGCGGGTAGAAGCTCCGGAAAACTACCGCAGAGACTTCCTTCTCGGTGAGACCGTCCTTCATCTGTACGTTACGCCCAACCGTCCCGACCTCCTAAGCGTCAGGGGCCTCGCCATAGAGGTATCTGCCATCACCGGGGTGCCTTTCGTGGATCTTGAGATAGAGGACGCTCCGACCCTGGAGGATACGTTTCCCGTGACCGTTGAGGATGACCGCTGCGACCTCTACACCCTGCGTGTGATAGATCTGGGTAAGGGTACCACACCGAAACGGATAAGGTACAGCCTGTACTTAGTGGGGTTCAACGCCATAAACCCGGCCGTGGATGCTACGAACTGGGTAGCCTACGTACTGGGTCAGCCCCTCCACGCATTTGATTCCCGAAAAGTGAAGGGTAAGGTGGTGGTGAGGCCCTCGCGTAAAGGGGAGAGGTTCGTTTCCCTTGAGGGAAAGGAGTACGTACTCCCCGAAGGGATAATGCTCATAGCGGACGAGGAGAAGCCCCTGGCCATAGCCGGCGTGATAGGTGGGGAGGAGAGCGGAACGTACGAGGATACGGAAAGGGTATACCTTGAGAGCGCCCACTTCAAGCCGGAGGCGGTCAGGCAGGCCTCCGTCAACCTGAACATCCGTACGGAATCCTCCCGTCGCTTTGAGAGGAACGTAAGTCCCCGTCTCGTTCTGCCCGGTTCGCTCTATGCGGCTAACCTGTTGAAGGAGTGGGTGGGAGCAGAGTACGGGAGACCCGTGGTTGTCGGCGAAGTGGAGAGGCCGAGGAAGGTGTTCGTTTCCTTTAAGAAGATAAGGAAATACCTCGGTTTTATTCCGGAGGACCTGGATGACCTCCTGAAAAGGCTCCGCTTCGGAATTGAGAGTAGAAACGAGGAGGGTATAACCGTCGTTGAGCCGGAGCATCGGACGGACATAGCCCTTCAGGAGGACGTCATAGAGGAGATAGCCCGCCTCATAGGATACGACAACCTTCCCGACTATCTTCCTCCTGAAACTCCCCTTCCTCCGAGGCCGAGAGACAGGTACGCGGACGAGATAAGGGCACACCTCGCTTCCGCAGGAGCGTACGAGATAGTCAGTCTCGGCCTATTCTCCCGTAGGGAGGTGGAGGGCATGGAAGGCCTGAAGGTTATCAGCGAGTTCAACGAGTCCTTCTCCGCACTTTCCCGTTCCCCTATCCCCCACGTACTTAAGGCAGTCGCCTACAACCACAGGATGGGCAATCAGGGAGTGCCGCTTTTCTCCGTAGTAAACCTCTACGACGATGAAGGCCGGGAAGAGAGGTTCATCGCCCTGGGCATAACGTCTCCGGGGGACTTCTACGATGCGAAGTACTTCCTGGATTCCCTCGTAGAGCGGTTCGGATGGGACGTCCGCTACGACGTACCCTCCGGGGACCCCGCCCTCCATCCCGATCTGAGCGCCGATATCTACTCCGGAGGCGAGAGGGTGGGGGCGATCGGGGCCGTTAAGCATCGTATAGGTAAAAGGTTCGGCCTGAAGGCCCGGGCCTTCGTATGGTACGTTAAGATCCTGCCCAGAGGAAAGGTGGAGTACAGGAGGTTCTCTACCCTGCCTTCGTCCGTTAAGGACGTATCTTTCCTTGCACCCAGAGACGTACTCTTTCAGGAGGTGGACACCTACGTCAGGGAGATCGTGAAGGACCTGCCGATTGAGAGTGTGGAACTGGTGGACATCTACGAGGGTGATCCGATCCCACCCGAATACCGGAGTTATACGTACAGGTTCATCGTACGCCCCGAAGACGCTCCCCTGACCGACGAAGCGTTAAAGGAGATACTCAACCGCATAATGGAGCGCATAGGGGATAAATACAGCCTGAGGAGGTAACTCTATGATGGAAACACGTAAGGAGAGTTTATCTGAAAGGATATCAAGGCTTACGAGGAAGTACAGGGAGCTGCAGGAGAGGTATCGGATAGCGACGGATGAGATAGATCGCCTTAAGAGGGAGAACGAAAGCCTGAGGGAGAAGCTGAACGCCGCACTCAGGGAGCTTGAGGAGGCGTCAAGGGCGCTGGATGCGATACTAAGTGAATTTGATGAATGATGGAAGAACATACGGTAGTATTCAAGGTCAAGAACGTTGAGTACAGGTGCGAACTCCCCCCGGGTAGGGACGTGGACGTGGAGAAGGTGGGAAGGATGGTAAGGGAACTGTTCAAAAATCTGGACGATGGCCGGCCGAAGATGGTTATGGAATACCTTGAGGAGGCCATCGTGAGACTCGGGGTGGAGTTCATGATTACGTACAAGGCCCTAGAGAGCGTTAGAGATGAAAGGGACAATTAACGTAAACGTGAACCTGCGCATAGGGAAGTACACGGTAAGGCATAAGGTACGCATACCTACCGACGTGATACGCAGGTTCGCTGAAGTTTGCGGAGAGTGCAACCCCGATGATTTCAACGATGTAAAAAAGCACTTCGCCCGTACCCTTGAGGACACCATAAATGCGTTCATAGCCAGAGCCTATAGGGCGAACGATACACCCGATCGTATACTGGCCAGGGCAGTCGTCTATCTGGCCACCGAACTGGTCCTCGTGGAGGAGGCTCTTAACAACGCAGAAGGAGGTAAGATCCTATGATGGCGACAGGAACGATCGTCGGAGTTCTTGGAATAGTACTGGGCATAATAGCCCTCTTTGCAGGGATTTTTCTGGGACGAAAGAGGTACTCCGAACTCCTCTCTAAGGCACGGGAGGAGGGGGAGAGGATTAAGAGGGAGAGGATAGCCGAGGCCGACAGAAAGGCGCGGGAGATGGTGGAGGCCTCGCGTAAACGCATAGAGGAGGAGCAGAGGAAGCTCCAGAACGAGATCTCCCGCCGCAGATACGAGTTAAATCGGCAGAGGAAGCAGATCTCCGAGGAGGAGGAAAGACTCCGCCGCAAGGAGGAGAACCTCCGCCGTCTTGAGCGGGAACTACGGCAGAAGGAGAGCGAGTTACAGCAGAGGGAAGAGCGGATCAAGCGTGCCGAGGACGAGCTGGTGGCGAAGCTGGAGGAGATCTCCCGCTTAACAGTTGAGGAGGCGAGGCAGGAACTGATGCGGCGGGTGGAACAGCAGGCCCGCCTTGAGGCGGCCCAGCTCGCCATGAAGATAAAGGACGAAGCCCGCCAGAGGGCGGAGGAGGAGGCGAAGGAGATAATCGCCACGGCCATACAGCGGTGTGCCGCCTCCCGAACGGCCGAGGTCACCACGACCATAGTTGAGCTGCCCTCCGAGGAGATAAAGGGGAGGATAATCGGCAGGGAGGGCAGGAACATAAGGGCCTTTGAGGCTATAACCGGCGTGGAGCTGATAGTGGACGACACCCCGGAGATAGTGGTCATATCCTCCTTTGACGCCCTCCGACGGGAGAAGGCCCGTGTCATCCTTGAGAGGCTCATAGAGGACGGCAGAATACACCCCGCCCGTATAGAGGAGATAGCGAAGAAGGTGGAAGAGGAGTTTGAGGAGCACGTACGGAAGATAGGTGAAGAAACTCTGGTGGAACTGGAGATACCCTACATGCATCCGGAGCTGGTGAAACTGGTCGGTAAGATGAAGTTCCGCACCTCCTACGGTCAGAACCTCCTCGCCCACTCTGTAGAAACGGCCAAACTGGCCGGCATTATGGCCGCCGAGCTGGGTCTGAACGTTGAGGACGCCCGTCGGGCCGGACTCCTGCACGACATCGGTAAGGTGGTGGAGGAAGAGGAGGGTCCCCACGCCCTCGTCGGGGCCATGGTGGCCAAGAGGTACGGGGAGAAGGAGGCGGTGGTGAACGCCATAGCTTCGCACCACGGGGACGTTGAGCCTACCACCCTGATAGCCCCCCTGGTGGCGGCGGCAGACGCCATATCCGGGGCGAGACCCGGCGCCCGGAGGGAGAGCATAGAGCAGTACATCAAGCGCCTGCACGACCTTGAGCAGATAGCCTACCGCTTCCCCGGTGTCCAGAAGGTCTACGCCCTGTACGCTGGCCGTGAGATAAGGGTGATAGTGGATGCCAATAAAGTCTCCGACCTTGAGGCGAGGGCGCTCTCCGAGGAGATAGCCCGGACGATAGAGAACGAGTTGCAGTACCCCGGTCAGATAAGGGTAATCGTCATCCGCGAGATAAGGGCGATAAGCGTCGCGAGGTGAAGGGGGTCTTCTACAGCATAGCCAAACGGCGGGTGGTCGTGGAGGAGGTGCCACCGCCCGCCCCGGCACCCGGCAGGGTCCTGATAAGGACGCTTTACTCCGCCATAAGTACGGGGACGGAGGGGCATACCGTATCCCTCGCGAAAAGCCCCCTGAAGATAATCCGGGAAAGGGGAAGGGACGCCCTCCGCCTGTTATCTCTGGCAAAGGACTTCGGACCCCGGTTCGTGTATTACAAGGCGAGGAGCCGGGCGGAGGGTTTGAGTCCCCTCGGCTACAGCCTCTCCGGTGTGGTGTTGGAGGACTCCGGACCTTTCCGGAAGGGGGAGCTGGTCGTAGCCGTAGGGGGGCAGTGGGCCAACCACATGGAGGTGGTGAGCGTCCCCCACATCCTCATAGCGAAGGCGAGCCGGGAGGACCTGGCCAGGGAGCTGGCCTTCGGGGCCATAGCCTCCATCTCCCTGCACGCCGTCAGGAGAGCCGGGATCCAGCCGGGGGAGAGGGCCTTGGTG
>WFXS01000066.1 GCA_015490465.1 Caldifarciminota bacterium | reverse complement strand
TCTTGGCCTCCTATCCGTGAAGCCGAGAATCGTGGTGTTCAACGAGACGGAGGAGAACCGTCCGAATGAGGACAGTTTAACGGAGGTGAAGGCTCAGGGTCTCCCCTTCGTGGTGGTTAACCTCAGGGACGATGATCCGGAGGAACTGAACAGGAAGGTATCCAGGGCGATTCTGGATGCCACCGGAACGATCACGTTCTTCACCCCCGGTGAGAAGGAGACGAGGGCCTGGCCTTTAAAAAAGGGGAGTACCGTGCTTGAGGCGGCCGCAACGATACACAACGACCTCGCCCGCAGGTTCGTACGGGCGGAGGTGATAGAGTGGGACAGGCTCGTAGCCGCCGGGGGGTGGAAGGAGGCAAAGGAAAAGAACTGGGTACGGCTTGAGGGAAAGGATTACGTCGTAAAGGACGGAGACTGCGTATACATCAGGGCATCGTGAACATCCTGAAGAGTAAAGCGGCCACCAGTACGAGCGTTATAACGTTTAAAACGATCAGGAAGAGTACGGCGGAGTCAAGGTGCCGGAGTTTACCGTAAACCTCGTCTAACTTCCTGTCAAGGTTATCCACACGTACCTTCAAACTCTCAAGGCTTGTTTTCAACTCCTCAAAACTCCTACCCTCATCTGTTTCTTTACCGATGAGATGATCCATCCTGTTCTCAATGGCGTGCAGGTGGTTGTAAATCTCGGCCTTAAACGCTCCTATCTCCCCTATGAAGATGTGAACCAGTCGTCCAATTTCCCTTTGGAAGGCCTCCCTTAACCCTTCGGGAGTTTCCTTCTCTAACTCCCTATCCATACCCTCCCATTCTAAAGTAGGCCTTTACTCTTTCTCAAACAGTGGTTTGAGGATCCTGTAAGTTTCGTCCATTCCCACCGAGATCACCTTCGTATCTGCTATGACGGGCATGAAGTTGGTATCCCCGTTCCATCTCGGTACGACGTGGAGGTGTATATGTCCCTCGTACCCGGCACCCGCCACCTTGCCTATGTTGAAGCCAACGTTGAAACCGTCGGGTTTCAGGGCGAGCCGGAGGTTCTCTATGCTCCACTGGAGCAGTTCAAACATCTCCGTGTACTCCTCCCTCGTAAGATGCTCCGGTGAGGACTTGTGGGCGTAGGGGGCTATCATCAGGTGGCCTGAGTTGTACGGAAACAGGTTCAGGATGATGAAGTTGTACTTTCCCCGGTAGAGGATGTAGACCTCCTCGTCCTTCTCCTTCGGCTTGCTGCAGAAGATGCACTCGTCCTTCTTAACGTGCAGGATGAACTTTGCCCTCCAGGGCGCCCAGAGCTTTCGCATACGGGTATTCTACCGTGGAGGTGTTTCAGGATGTGGATGCACGGAACGTTATCTAAGATGGGGGACTCCGGGGCAGGCCGGACTTCCCCGCCTACGCTTATGGTCGCGCAGTAGGAGAACATGAGCGCTCCTCCCCTCCTCTACTTCGCCGTCATCTTTACGTAGACGTTGTCATCCTTTTCGGAGGCTTGAGAGCCGCCAAACGTCCTATACCCGTCTTCAGAATAGGCGAACTCGCCGGTTTTAGGGGCTGTGAAGGTGTGGATCTTGCTCTTACGTCTATGCTCGTACTAAAGGGAAACCGTAAAGTCTCCCTTACATCTGGCGTGCTATAAAAACGAAGGGCAGGGAAAGGGAAAAAACCGCTTTAGTTTAGCATAGGCATAATATGCAGAAACTATTCTGTCTCAGGCATCTTTAAATTTGTAGAGGTACAACGAACGGTGGCTCTCTCCCCCTGAATTCTACAGGCACGGTACCCACACCACCGTAGCGTACTACCGACCGATGCTGGGTTCCTTGAGAACAAATCTGAAAAATCTTCGCATGTACTACGGGTTCAGGGAAGAGTACGTCTCTCCGATAAGGAAGTTGGGGTACATTTATCGGCTTAGCCTTTCCCAACCTCCAGCCTTTATCCTCTGGCACCTTGTGTATCCGCCTTATATAACGGCGATTGCCTTTTCTCCCTTACTCCTGCTGCCCCGATATGTGATTGCTCCAAAATAGGTATATGCCCAGATCCATTCCTCTACCAGCCCAACCCCACGGAGAGTTTCTTAACCCAGTAGAGGACGGTTGCGGGGGAGACCTCGTAGAGGCGGGCTATCTCCCTTATCCCCATCCCCCTGTGGTACAGCATCACCATCTCCATCCTCTCCCTGTCGCTCAACCTTCTATACTTGCCCCCCATAACGAAGGATTTGCCACAATCCCTGCAGAGGAATTGCTGGTAGCCGCGGCGGGCGTGTCCGTTCTTTACGGTTGAGGGCGAGTTGCACGACAGACAGGTCATCTCCGCTTCTATTCTATAGTCGCCCCCATCATTACTGTTAAACACCCCCCTACTCGCGAGCCTCTTAGAATAAACGGCTATGTTGGATTCCCTCGTTCTGTGGGCCATGTCCTCTCCGGTCTCACCGAGAGAAGTCTGGGAGTACTCCGTAAAGGCAGAGGAGAGCAGGCTGTACCAGTTCGGCAGGCTCTCCAACCCGGCCGTAGGCTACGATTACGACGCCGACTACCACATCTTCGGCCTCTCGCAGGAGATACCCAACCCCTGGCTCCTCAAGGCCCACAGGCGGATAGGCGAGGGGAGGGTGAGGGCGGCTGCCGTTAAGAGGACGGAGGACAGCCTCAAGTTCGTCCTCTACCTGAAGGGGAGGTACTACGACCTCCTCCTCCTCAACGGGCGTCTGTACGTTGAAAGTTTGAGGCTCGCCGTCCTGGACAGCCTCGTAAGGATAGTGGAGAGGGGGGTTAGGGTGGGGAGGTTCCCCGTCGCCCACCTGGACGCCCTGAAGGCGAGGAGGGAGCATCTTTTGGGCCGGATCTCACTGCTCAAGGGTGAGTACGGGGGTATTTTATCGGGCCTCTCCGTCTTAGTGGCGAGGGATCGGCCCCGAATAGAGGACACCCTACCGGAGCCGCCGGCCCTACCCGGAGAGGACAGCCTCCTTACCCTCCTTGAGAACTCCCCCGCCCTCCGGCTCAAGGCGGAGGAGGTAAGGCTGGCGGGGG
>WFXS01000065.1 GCA_015490465.1 Caldifarciminota bacterium | reverse complement strand
GTGGGGCCATCGGCCACCATAAAGACCCACCACAACGTGGGGGGACTCCCGGAGAGGCTCGGTTTTGAACTGCTTGAGCCTTTCCGTTTCCTGTTCAAGGACGAGGTAAGGGCGATAGGGAGGGTCATGGGACTCCCGGAGGAGGTGATAAGCCGGCATCCGTTCCCCGGGCCGGGCCTCGCCGTCAGGATAATCGGCGAGATTACGAGGGACAGGTTGGAGAGGGTGCGCCATGCGGACCGGATAGTGGAGGAGGAGGTGAGGGCGGCCGGTCTGTACGAAAAGGTCTGGCAGGCCTTCGCCGTTCTGGTTCCGGTCAGAACGGTGGGAGTTCAGGGGGACTTCAGGACGGAGGGGGAGGTTATAGCCGTGAGGATCGTTGAGAGCCTTGACGGTATGACGGCGGACTGGAGCAGAGTCCCTCACGATCTCCTCGCCAGAATAAGCGAGAGGATAACCGGGGAGGTCCGGGGTGTCAACAGGGTAGTTTACGACATAACCTCCAAGCCTCCGGGGACGATTGAGTGGGAGTAGGAATTTACTAACACGCACCTCGGTATCTAAGGCTGGCCTTGGTGCCGGTGTACTGGGGGGAGGGGGAAGGATTGTCCAGCTTGCGCCCGGAAAACCCGCTGTAGTGTTCTCATTCCACCTTATGAGGCGAGGATTCCTACGAAGAAAGTGTAAGGGAAACGGAATTCCCATCGTGTTTAATTCCCTTACGGGATTAGAATTCCCCCTTGATAGGACACGTAGTTTACAAGAAGGGGCCTCACCTCGGCGTTGAGGTGGAAGGAAAGGTTTACATCTCTCTACCAAGGAAGAGGCTCAAGGGACAGGTCTTCGTGGGGGATTACGTTGAGGTTGAAGTTGTGGACGACCAGCACGTCCGCATCCTCGCCGTTAAAGACAGGAAGAACCTCCTGCCAAAGCCGAGGGTTGCCAACGTGGACATCGCCGTCGTGGTTTTCGCCCTCCGCCTACCCGATTTAGACAACCTCCACCTTGACTCCATCCTCGCCATCCTTGAGAAGTACGAAGTGGACGCCCTCGTGGTCTTAAATAAACTGGATATCGCCCCGCGGGAGGAGTACGAGAAGTGGAAGTACATCTACGAGAACGCAGGGTACGACGTGGTCGGCACCAGTGCCATAACCGGCGAGGGGCTGGAAGAGCTTAAGGAAAAGATTGAGGGTAAAACCGTCGTCCTCGCCGGCCCCTCTGGAGCAGGTAAAACCAGTCTGATAAAGGCCTTCATGCCGGATCTTAACCTGAAGATCGGGCGCATAGGAAGGCACGGTAAGGGAAGGCACACCACGACGGACATAACCCTGATAAAGACCCCCTTCGGAGGGTACGTATGCGACACCCCCGGCTTCGCGAGGGTGGAGATCTCCCACTTCGTGGACGGCAGGGAGCTCCCGAAGCTGTACAGGGAGTTCCGCCGTTTCCCTTGCAAGTTCTCCGACTGCACCCACATCCACGAGCCGGGTTGCGGCGTCCTTGAGAACATAGGGAAAGATCCGGGAAAGGTCCATCCGGAGAGGTACAGGACCTACCGCCTCCTCATGAAGAAACTCACCGGATTGTAGGAACTCATCGCGGATACCTTCAAATACAGGTGGCGGGAATATAATACCCTCCTTGAGAAGCTGGAAAGATAGGGTTATAGTCGTTCTGGGTCTGTTCTTCACCTTCTTCGCTCTGGCCGTACTCTTTACGCTCGTGATTGACGTTCTGATAGACGGGCTGCCCCGCCTGAACGTGAAGTTCATAACCTCCTACCCCTCCCGTCACCCCGAACACGCGGGCATACTTCCCGCTCTCGTGGGTTCCATATGGATAGGTATCCTCACCGCCCTCATAGCCTTCCCTCTCGGCGTGGCCACGGCCGTTTACCTTGAGGAGTACGCTCCGAAGAACATCCTCACGGAGATTCTGGAGATAAACATCGCCAACCTCGCGGGCGTTCCCTCAATCATATACGGGATACTCGGCCTTGAGCTCTTCGTGAGGATGATGAACCTCGGAAAGAGCGTAATCTCCGGCGCCCTCATCCTCGCCCTCCTCGTACTTCCCATGATAATAATTGCCTCCCGTGAGGCTATAAGGAACGTCCCCTACACCATCCGGGAGGCGGCTTACGCTCTCGGTGCGTCCAAGTACCAGACCGTCCTCTATCAGGTGATACCGGCGGCCATGCCGGGGATACTCACGGGAACCATTCTGGCCATGTCCCGCGCTCTCGGTGAGACCGCACCTCTAATAATGGTCGGCGCCCTGACCTTCGTGGCTTTCATACCGGAGAGCATATTTGATCCCTTTACCGTTCTGCCCATCCAGATATTCAACTGGGTATCCCGTCCCCAGAAGGAGTTCGCCACGAACGCCGCCGCCGCGATAGTGATCCTCCTGATCCTCACCTTTTCCCTGAACTTCATCGCCATATACCTGAGGAACAGGTACGCAAAGTACGAACGTCCCGACTGATGTACGTTCGCCGTATAGGTGAAGGGATACCCATCCTCTTCGTCCACGGCGTTGCCGGAGATCACAGGATGTGGCTTCCGGTAGTCAGACGCCCAGTTCCCGGTTTTAAGTTCCTGCTCGTTGACCTTCCCGGACACGGGCGGAGTGGGGGAAAACCCATGGAGAAGGTAGAGGATTACGCCGGGGCCGTCCTTGACACCCTGAAGGAGGAGCTGGAGGGAGGCACTTTAGTAGGCTTCTCCATGGGGGGAGGGGTGGTGGCCAGTATGTACGCTATGGAGCCGGAGCTCTTCCGGGCCATGGTCCTGGTGAACAGTACCTTCCGTATGCCCATAATAGCCCACTACGTGGATAGGGAGGACCTATGCCGCAGGATTTACCTATCCCGGAGGTTGAGGGGGTTGTGCGTACGGGAGATGAGCAGGGTGCCGGAGGAAGTCTTCAGGATAGACAAGAGGGCGGCGGGATACGACCTCCTCCACCTCACCTACGGCGTGAGGGTACCCACTCTATTCGTTTACGGAACTCTGGACACTCTGGTGAGGAGAGATATGGTTATGGAGAGCGTTAGACGGATCAAACCCTCTTCGGTGGAGTTCGTGGCCTCTTCCCACATGCTCCCCGTTGAGGCACCGGGGGCGCTCCGGAGGGTTCTGGAGGAGTTCCTGCGCAGGCATTACGGTATCAATCACCTTTAGAATTACCAAGCCATGACACAGCTTGAGGCCGCAAGACAGGGGAAAATAACCCCGGAAATGGAGATTGTTGCGAGAGACGAGGGCCTCCATCCGGAGGTCGTCAGACAGGGCGTCGCCGAAGGGACCATCGTTATCCCCGCCAACAAGGTGCACCTCTCCCGGAACCTGAAGAGGGTGATCGGAATAGGAAAAGGCCTGAGGACGAAGGTGAACGCCAACCTCGGTACGTCCTACGACTACGTCAACGTGGCCGAAGAAGTTGAGAAGTTGAAGGTCGCCATGGAGGCCGGTGCAGACACCGTTATGGATCTCTCAACGGGTGGGGACCTCAGGGCGATACGCCAGACCCTCATGGCCGTGGCCGAGATCCCTCTGGGGAGCGTTCCCGTGTACGAGGCCGAGTTTGACGCTGCCCGTAAGAAGGGGTCCGTCTTCCACCTTGAGCCGGACGACTTCCTTGAGGCCATAGAGAAACACGCTCAGGACGGAGTGGACTTCATGACCATCCACGCCGGTATCACCCTTGAGGGCCTGAGGTTCATGAAGGAGCAGGGCCGCACCACCTGGGTGGTCTCCAGAGGTGGGGGACTCCTCGCCGCATGGATGATGTACCACAACCGTGAGAACCCCCTCTACGAGCGCTTTGACGACATCCTTGATATAATGAGGACGTACGACGTCACCGTTAGCCTGGGCGACTCCCTCAGGCCCGGAAGCATAGCCGACAGCTTTGACAGACCTCAGATCCACGAACTTCTCGTACTCGGTGAACTGGTGGACAGATCCCGGAAGGCCGGTGTGCAGGTAATGGTTGAGGGGCCGGGCCACGTACCCTTAAACGAGATAGAGGCTCAGGTTCTCACCGAGAAGAAGATCTGTAAGGGCGCGCCCTTCTACGTCCTCGGTCCCCTGCCGACGGACGTCGGGGCCGGATGGGATCACATAACCGGGGCCATAGGCGGGGCACTGGCAGCAGCCGCCGGGGTGGACTTCCTGTGCTACGTGACACCCGCCGAACACCTCGGACTGCCCACGCCCGAACACGTACGAGCCGGGGTTATAGCCTTCCGTATAGCCGCCCATATAGGCGATATAGTCAAGGGAGTCAAAGGGGCCTACGAGTGGGACCTCGCCATGTCCCGTGCCAGGTACGCCCTTGACTGGGAGGCACAGTTGCGGCTCGCCCTTGACCCCGTTAGGGCGCGGGAGATATTTGAGCAGAGGGCGTCCAAGACCGAAGCCTGCTCCATGTGCGGGCCCTTCTGTCCGATGAACTTAGTTGAGAAGTTCCTGCAGGACGCCAAAAAGGCTCGCGAAGAGGTCCGGCAGGTACTGGAGAGTATGACCGCAAACGCCTGATACGGTAGCCTGTGCGCATAAAAAAAGGGGCCTTTCGGCCCCTTTTTTACTTTAAGACTCCCCCTACAGCTTCTTCAGGGCCTGGACGAGGTCGCTCACGACCTTCTGGGCGTCCCCGAAGAGCATGTAGGTCTTGTCAAGGTAGAAGAGCGGGTTGTCTATACCGGCGAAGCCACGCCCACGCCCACGCTTGATGACGAAGACGTTCTTGGCCTTGTAGGCCTGGAGGATGGGCATCCCGTAGATGGGGCTGTTGGGATCCCACTCGGCCGACGGGTTCACGACGTCGTTGGCCCCAATAATGAGGGCCACGTCTGCCGTCTCAAACTCCGGGTTTATGTCCTCAAGGTCGTAGAGCCTGTCGTAGGGTATGTCGGCCTCGGCCAGGAGTACGTTCATGTGGCCCGGCATCCTTCCGGCGACGGGATGGATGGCGAACTTCACCTCAACCCCCCTCTTCTCCAGCTCCTCCATCAGCTCCTTCACCTTGTGCTGGGCCTGAGCGGCGGCCATACCGAAACCGGGGACGATTATGACCTTGTCGGCGAAGGCCAGTATGGAGGCGGCGTCGTCTATGCTCATCTCCTTCATAACCTTCTCCTCCTCCTCGCCGCCCTTCTGGACCTTACCGAAGGCCCCGAAGAGTATGTTGAAGAGGGATCGGTTCATAGCGCGGGCCATCAGGATGGTCAGAAGGGTACCGGAGGCTCCCACGATGGTACCGCTTATGATGAGGGTGTAGTTCTGGAGGGCGAAACCGTCAAAGGCGACGGCCAGACCGGTTAAGGCGTTGAACAGGGAGATAACTACGGGCATGTCCGCCCCACCTATGGGCAGGGTCATCAGGATACCGAGGAGTAGGGGAAGCAGGATGAAGAGGTTAACGTTGAGAACCGTGGGATTGGTTATGGAGAGGTAGCCGAGGACGAGGGAGCCGAGGAAGAGGAGAGCGTTTACGAACTGCTGTCCGGGGTAGGTTATGGGGCGGCTGCTTATCCACCTCTGGAGCTTGAGGAAGGCCCCGATAGAGCCGCTGAAGGACGTGGCACCTATGATAACGGCGGCGGCGGCGAGAACCTTCAACGAGACCGGGCCGTGGCCGTGGAGGAGGTCAAGGTACCCGATAACGGCGGCGGCGCCTCCACCCATACCGTTAAAGAGGGCCACCATCTGGGGCATGTCCGTCATGGGTACCTTCAGGGAGGAGTACCAGCCTATGGCCGTACCAATGAGAATCATAAGCACCATCAGACCGAGCTTCAGGAAGAGCTGGGGGTCGCTCTGGCCGAGGAAGTAGATGTGAACGAAGGCAGTTATGATGGCGAGCAGCATACCGAGACCCGCCCAGTGGATGCCCTTACGGGCGGTGGCGGGCGAAGACATCATCTTTATTCCGAGGATGAAGAGCAGAATGGATATAAAGTAAGCCGCCGTCGTCCCGTGAAGGAGGACGGGGTTCTGGTTTGCCACTTCCATCGCAAGGAGGTTCCAGAACATCACTCCTTCCTCCTCTTCTTCTTCTCCTCAAACATGGCCAGCATGCGGTCCGTCACGACGTACCCACCGACCACGTTGAGCGCTCCGAGGAAGACGCCGAACGTACCGACGGCCAGCTCAAGCGGTGTACTCGCCGTAAGAAGAACGTACATCGCCCCCACAAGGACTATGCCGTGGATGAAGTTCGTACCCGACATCAGGGGTGTATGCAGGATAACCGGCACACGGGATATTATCTCAAAACCCGTGAAGGCCGCAAGCATGAAAATGTAAAGTGCTACCCAGACCTCTGGCATCTTTATACCTCCACCTTTATTTCACCATTCAGGACCGCGAGCATCGGACCGACTATGGGGTCCTCCGGGTTTATCTGGAGGTTACCCTCCTTATCCACCAACATCTCTATGAGGTTGTAAACGTTCCGGGAGAACATCTGACTGGCGGGGATGGGCATCATGGAGGGGACGTTTACGGGGCCGTGGATGATGACGCCGTTATGTACGACCGTCTCGCCCGCCTTGGTCAGCTCGCAGTTCCCACCGTTCTCCGCACCGAGGTCCACTATAACGGAGCCGGGCTTCATCCTCTCCACCATGTCCTTGAAGATGATCTTGGGGGCGGGGCGTCCGGGTACGGCGGCCGTGGTTATGACGACGTCGGAGTCCCCTATGTTCTGGGCGAGGAACTCCCTCTGGATCTTCTTCTCCTCCTCCGTCAGCTCACGGGCGTACCCACCTTCACCCTCCGCCCACACGGGGGACTCAAGGAACTTCGCCCCCACGCTCTCGGCGTCCTTTTTAGCGGCGGGGCGGATATCGTAGGCGTATATGCGGGCGCCTAAGCGCTTGGCCGTGGCGAGGGCCTGAAGGCCGGCCACCCCCACACCGATAACCAGAACGCGGGCGGGCTTGATGGTCCCGGCGGCCGTTGTCATCATGGGGAAGAGGCGGGGAGCCAGATCTGCGGCAAGGAGGGCCACCTTGTACCCGGCTATGGTAGCCTGTGAGGAGAGGACGTCCACGAACTGCGCCTTGGTCGTACGGGGTACCCTCTCAAGGGCTATCACGGTGGCCTTACGACCGGCGAGGGCCTTTATCCTATCCTTGTTCTTCCACCAGAACATAAGGCTTACGAACACGGATCCTTCGCGGAGGGCTGAGATGTCGGTGTCGTCGGGCGGTTGCACCTTTACGACTATGTCCGCCCGTGAAAGCACGTCTTTCCTGTCAGTCAGGGTGGCACCCGCCTCCGAGTACTCCTCGTCGCTTATGTAGGCTCCGGCACCGGCCCCTTTCTCCACCAGCACCTGAAAGCCCTTCTTTACCAGTTTCTTAACCTCAAGCGGGACGAGGGCCACCCTCCTTTCGTTTTCCCACGTCTCCTTGAGAAGACCTACAACAGTGGCCATACTTTTTCCTCCTATTAGGCGGCAATTGTACGGTGGGGAGGGGGGTAACCGGATTAAAAATCGGCACCCGGTTACACGTTACGGGGAATTATGGGCGTTTTTTCTGTTAACCTTTACTTTCCAGCCACCTGTCCACGGCTTGCATGAAGAGGTCGTTTTCCTCCGGGAGGCCCACCGTCACCCTCAGATGGTTGGACAGTCCCGGAAGACCCGAAACGTCCCTTATACGGACACCGGAATCGGCGAGAAACTCATAAAGCTCCCTGTGTCCCTCCGTTTTGAACATTACGAAGTTGGCACGGGACGGGAACGGGTTAAGTCCCCTATCACGCAGGAACTCCGTTATCCTCTCCCTCTCCCGTATGACCGTTTCTGCCCCACGGTTGAGGTGGGGTTTTATTACACCGTACTCGTTGAATAGAACGAGGTGGACGTGGGTAAGGTTGTAGGGGGCGAAGTTCATGTGATCCACGGCGTTTATTACCTTTTCGGAGGAGAGGACGTACCCCATACGCATACCCGCCAGCATGGACTTACTGAGGGACCTGCCCACCATGAGGTTGGGGTAATCCTTAAACCTATCCCAGACGGAGGTGCGGGCAAAGGGGTAGTAGGCCTCGTCCACGAAGACCAGAGCGCCGGTCTCCAGGGCCGCCTTCACCACGTCCTCGTCCACCAGGTTCCCCGTAGGGTTGTTGGGAGATACGAAGGTTACGATGTGGTACCCCTTGCCGAGGAAATGCTCCGGGGAGGGTCTATAGTTCTCACCTAAGACTACGACGTCAGCGTCCGTACCCGTGGCCACGGCGTAGTGCCGGAACATGGGGTACGTCGGTTCAAATATAATGGCCTTCCTTCCGGGTCCCCCGGCTATCAGGAACGCGGAGAGGATAGTCTGATCCCCCCCGAACGTCAGGGCCACCCTCTCAGGTTCCACACCGATTTCGGCCGCGAACCTCTCCTTAACGTTAGAGTAGGTCAGAGGCTGGGGATACCTGTTCCACGACACCTCCCTCACCCTCTCAAGGAGGTACGCCTTGGTATCGTCCGGGAGGTCGTACGGACTCTCGTTCTGGTCCAGTTTGGCCTTAAAGGGTTTCTGACTCACCGTAAAGGCGGATTTGAACTCTATATCTTCCCTCAACATAGCCTACCTCGTCCAGGAACGTTCAATACCGAACATTATCCTCAGGCTGAAGGCCACACCACCGAACATGAGGCCCAGTATCATTCCCCTCTTGGCGGCGTTCTGAGGTACGTTCAGTATCCAGTCCGTCAGGCCGTATATACTCCCCCCTACGAACTTGAATACCACCGGATAGAAGACCACTATCGCTCCAACCACCATTATGCCGGCGAGGGACAACCTGACGGCCTTCTCTCCGCCGTACATCCTCCTGCTGCTCTTCCAGAGCCATGCCGCCATAAGCAGAAGGAATATGGACAGGGCTATGGGGAAGATGATCTGGGCGTACAGGACCCTACCTATCATTACGACGGTTGCGGAGACCAAGAGCAGGAAGGAGTTGAAGTTACGGGCGCGGAAGGCCCTGTAGGCGGCCGAAGCTATATAGAAGGCGAGGATGGAGAACATCGTGGCGTCTAAGGGCAGGTAGACGTTGCGGAAGAGCCACATGAACGAAGCCTGCGGGTTAAAGGGTGAGCCGAACCTGTACCAGTCAACTATTCCCCATACAACGGTTATGAAGAACACCGTCAGGAGCGTGGCACTGTAGAACACCCTCTCCCCCTGCTGGACCCTCCTCATGTGGAAGAGTATCAGGCTGTCCATACCTATCAGCATGGCGAAACCCGATATGACTATGGCCATTATAAACAGGTAGGTCTGAACCTCCTCAGCCTGAGGAAGGAAGAAAAGTGCGACCGTAAGGATGGACGTTACCATTACGGTTATGATGGGTCCCTGTCTCTGCATGGCTTACCTCCCCATTGAAAAGAGTCTTTCGTACGCTTCAAGCACGCCCTTAAACTCGGGATTTATCTGGGATAGGGTGGCGAGTATCACCCCCACGATGATGAGAGCAACGCTGAGGGCCTTGAACCAGTCACTGGCCTTTACGCCGGCCACCTCAAGGGGGTTTCGGGATATGTACGCCGATGCGGCGTAGAGCTCGTCCCCTATGATGGTATAGTCACAGGCGGCTATGAAGAAAGGCAACTGATCTATGGACGTGGTACCCGCAACGGATATGGCACCGCTCACGTAGGCGTTCTCCGCGAGTATGAGGGACTCGGCAGCGAACAGCCCCATCAGGAACACGGCACCGGGTCTGAGACGGTTCATCATACCGCTCATTCCGGAGGCGAAGCCGAACTGGGACGTGGTCAGGAAGAAGACGTCGTTCTCGTTGTAGAGGTCGGGTCTCCCCATCTCGGTGTAGGCCTCCTTTACCGCCTCGCGGGCTGCAGCCAGAACGAGGGGATAGCTGTTGGGTACCAGCACTTTAACCTCGTATAACGCGGCCCTCTTCGCCACCTGCTTGAGGACCGTTAGACCGGCAAGAACGGCGAGAGAGTCTATATCTCCTATACCCGTTGTGAACATTATGGGCTTTCCCATCTCGGCGGACCTTCCCACGGCGTCGTCCACGACGTCAAGGCCGGCTATCCTCCTTATGAAGATGTTGGGGTCCTTCCTCGCCCTATCAAGTAGGTAGAAGAAAATTGCCATGAAAAAGAGTATGGCTATCAGTATGTTGAGCTTCTTCGTATCAAAAAACATCGCCTTCTTCCCCTGTGGCTTCTCCGTTACCTCCTTCGTGGGTTCGGAAGGTGGAGGAGATCTCCTTTCGGGGGCTATACCTATAGACTGTCCAACGCCTATCCAGTCAGTGTCGCTACTGTCCTTACCCACGAACGTTCTGAGGATATACTCCGCTTTTCCCCCGAGCGTATCTATAAATGCGGTATCCTCCGGCGATAGCACGCCGAGAAGTAGGGGAGACTCCTTGGGGTGCATGGTGTCCGCCCGGAATACCTTAACGGAGTCCACCTTCACGTCGGAGTAAGCCCACATTACGACGTTATTACCCTTGAGAGTATCAACCGACACCCTTGCTATTCCTATGTAGGCAAGAAGGAACATGGGAAGGTATTATACCCCAGAAGGTATAACCGTACGGTAGTTCTCCACGATCGGGTCTGACGTAAAAGTCGCATACCGCCCATGTAAGTTCGCGTAGTAATAATATTGCCGTTTCCGGTTGACATCGCATACTACCTGCCTTAGAATGTAGATATACCATGATGTTCAACGAAGTGATGGAAAGGCTTGAAGCCGAAGCAAGGGCCCTCAAAGAGGGAAAGAAGTCCAGAGTGGACTGGAGGATCCTCACGATCCTCTATTGTATAAAGGTGGGCAACTACGAAAACCTTCTCCTTTTACTCCTTGATCTATCCCGCAGGTTAAGTAAGGGCGGTACGTTTTCCAGAAGGCTCCTGGACGAACTGGCGTCGGATCTGCCCAGATACCTCAAAAACCTTACTGTAGGAGAACTGGCCTTCCTGAAGAGGGAGATGAAGACCCTATCAAACGCGATAATCCCCTACGACCACTGGTGGTGGGATGAGCTCACCAGCGTACTGGCCTGAGAATAGAGGGTTATGCCACTGTGGATTAACCTGTTCATGGGTGTATCCTCGTACTCGTATTCGGGTGTCCTCTACCGCTACGGAGGGGAATCTTACACTCTCAGCGGAAACGAATCCTGGGGAAGAGGAGCATTCTACCCGGTGGGTGTCCATATCGCCGTAAGGAGGGGATGGATCCTCGTTCTGGACTACCGAAGGGGGGAGGTCGCGAGGGTGTGGCGGACGGGGCAGGGGATATACGCCGATACGGGAAACTCAATGTGGACGGTTGACGTGGCCCTGGGCAGGAGGTGGAGGTTTCCCATGAACCGGTGGTTCATATCCCACGTTTCGCTCTCTCTGGCCTTCAGGGTTTCCGGGTTTTACGACCCCCCCGACTTCGTGGGCGATGAGGCCGAGAGGATGAGGGGGTACGGGGCGGTTGTAAAGGGTCTCGGAGGGATATACTACCGTTTCTATAAAGGACTGGGAATAGGAGGCAACCTGCTAATAGAGTTCTCCCCCTTCACCTTTTACCGGGGCAGGGATTACCTCTGGTCCCCCCTCATGGGGCAGACCCTCGGAGGGACGGTCTCCGTGGTGTGGGACGGTAGTCTTCCGTAGAATAGTGCCGTGTTGTTCCTGCCCTTCTGCAACCCCGTACATCCCGTATTCGGTGCCTCCTCCTGTGAGACCTACTCCTACTCCTTTTACAACGACGCCGCCTACCTCCTGACTGAGAGCTTCGTGGATCTACCTGCCTTTAAGGGAAGGGTCAGGACGGACGTTTACACTTACAAACTCTTCCCCATCACTACGAATCGCCAGTACCAGAAGGTCGGAGTCAGGTTCTCGGCTCCCAACCTCGTGGGGGAGGCCTTTACCCGTCGGAACGGCCTTACGGAGGACTACGCCTTCGGCGTTTACGGGAGGTGGAAGGGACTCGGAGCGTACGTTTACAGGGGAAGCGAGTACCCCTTCTCCGGATCCGGCACCTTCCTGTCTATGGCATGGAGATCCCTGTACCTGACGGGGGGATGG
>WFXS01000064.1 GCA_015490465.1 Caldifarciminota bacterium | reverse complement strand
GCGTGGAGTCCACGCTGGAGTAAAGAGCAAGCCTGTACTGGATGTACCTGAAGCTCTGCTCCGTGAAGGTGTCAGACCCGGGTATGGAGACCTGGTAAAGGTTCTGCGTCCCGGATCCCGTGAAGACGTAGGGGCCTATCCACGGTGTCCATGTTATGCCGTAGCGGGAGGCTCTGACGTAAACGTGAACCTCCTTTCCGGGAGCGGGGGGGTTGCAGTTGGAGAACGTAACCTGTACCTGAAGCCATCTCCTGTAAACTCCGGCATCAAGTACGGAGGACGTGAGGGTGGCCGAGGGGTAGTAGTTCAGTACCGTCTTGTACCACCACAGACCTTCCTTACCGGAGAAGGTCCCTGCCCTTACGAGGATGTCGGGAGAGGCGTCGCTGTTTAGATCCCCTATACCCACACCGAAGTAGTGTCTGGACGTTATGGCGGGTGAAGTGCGGGAGAAAGCGAGGGAACCGTCGTTCAGGTATACGTATATCCTCTGGGCGTTCTGGTCGGCCACGGCTATGTCCAGATCCCCGTCCGGCTCAAAGTCGGCAACCTGAATACCCATGGGACGGTTTGCCGAGTTGTCAACGGTTATACGGGTAAAGTTCATACCCCCATCGTTGCGGTAAACGTATACCCTTCCCGTGCGGTCCGTAAGGGCGAGGTCGGGGTCTCCATCGTTGTCCATATCACCCTTTGCCAGACCGTACCCATCACTCAGGGTGTTGTCTATGACGAGATGGGTAAAGGTACCTCCTCCATCGTTCCGGAAGATGCGGAGGGCGTTCCGTGTGGCTATGGCTATATCGTTGTCTCCGTCCCCGTCGTAGTCGCCTATGACGACGTCCCACGCCGTGCCGAATCCGGTTCCGAGTCCGTGTTTCACCCATCCGCTTCCCGTATTCTCGTACCACCAGAGACCTCCGGCGAGCCACGTAACGGCCACGTCGTAGTCCCCATCCCCGTCAAGGTCCCCGGCGTCTATACCCTCCCCCTCGGATCCGGAGTTTATAACCGGATCTATGACGTGAGTACTGAAGGCCATGCCACCGTCGTTCCTGTAAAGGGCCACGTCCTTCCCGGAGGCCGGGTGGGAGGCGACGAACACGTCCATGTCTCCGTCCCCCTGATAGTCAACGGCCACGACCTCGTCAACGCTGGCAATATTCGGATCTATAGTGTGCCTCGTAAAGTTCCCGCATCCACTGTTCTCGTACCAGTACACGACGTTGGGCCCCGACTCGTCGGAGACGAGAAGGTCGTTATCTCCGTCAATGTCAAGGTCCACGATATCGGGGTCGTTATCCCATCCCCCTATAGTGCCGTCAACCGAAAATTCGTCCAGAGTCTTGAAGACACCCTTGAGTCTCAGTTTGCCGGGGAAGAGGTAGAACATCTCCGGGGTGGAGGAACAGAAGGTGTTTCCCCACGAGGTTACGGTCCCGCATACTCCGGGACCACCCGACCAATCAGTCTGGGAAACGCTCTGTGCAAATAAAAACATCAACATAGCGACACTATTATACGGCTAAACGATATAACGTCGCAACCGGGATTTTTACCAGCAGAGGCCGAAATCGGCCTTCCCCATATCCTCCCTGAGGTTGTTCACGGGGATAACCACCACCCCCTTCTCCCCCGTCATCCTCTCAACCCTGCTGGGGATGCCGAGACGGTTATAAACGTGGCCCGAACCGACCAGAACGATAACCCTGCGTCCGGGTTCCCTCTTCATGTACTTCGCTATGGCGTAGGCCATTCCCTCGTCCCAGACTATCATGGCCTTGAGGAACCTGTTCAGGGTCTTCTCGTCAAAGTTGGAGTGTCCTCCCATCATCTCCTTGAACTGGGCCACGTAAGCGCTATCCGGCTCCTGAAGGTCCCGGGGCAGGAAGGGAGTCTTCCTCAGTCTATCGTAGGACATCTTCCTCGCCCTCTTTCGGAAGTTATCCGGTACGTTTATGGCCAGCATGGGAACCTTCTTCTCTCTGGCGAAGAGCCACGTATCCCGGTATAGACCTATGTCGTACTTCCAGGTCTCGTGCCACCGTGCCTTGTACAGCATCACCACTTCGTGGATCTTGCCCTGTACGTACGCGTCAAGGTACTCCTGAGCGGGCTGCTGAAACATCTCGTACGCTATGGTTACGTTGCTGTCCCTCTCGTAGAGCGCCCTTATCACCTTCATCTGAAAGTCGTGGATCTCCTTACTCGTGTGGATCTCACCCAGGTAAACCACGCGGGCTTTAGTGTTGATTATGCGATTTATCAGGGTGTCAAAGGGTACCCTGTCCCCCGTCTTGAGGTCGTACAGACACTGCGAAAGCAGAACCAGTACCATAGCCGGGATTATAAGACGGGAGGACGCACCTCCTACGGCAGATATTCAAGTGGATCAACGGCCTTCCTTCCGGATCCCAGCCTCACCTCAAAGTGGACGGGTCTCCTTCCGGCCGTACCTATCTTCTGTCCCCTTTTTACCTTCTGGTTTAATCTCACCGTCACCCTGTTCAGATTGGCGTAAACGGTAAAAAAGCCATCATGCTCAAGGATAACGACGTTACCGTAACCTTCAAGGCGCCCGGCGTATACGACCTTCCCCCCTTCGGCGGCCACCACCTCCCTGCCGTAGGACGTTGCTATGTCTATACCGGAGCTCTTTATCTTTACGCCGTACCTCGGATCCCTGTAGTATCCGAACCCCCTCACCACCCTGCCGTTTACCGGCCACATGAGTTTACCTTTAAGTTTGGCCTTCTTACCGGGTTTGATCTTCCTGCTCCTTCTGGCCAGCCGTTTGAGTATGGTCTCAAGTCTCTTTGCCCTCGCTCTGAGGCGGGAGACGTACCTCTCCTTCTCCTTTCTGCTCCTGCGTATCTTCTGGACGGTCTCCTTCAGTTCCCTTTCGGTTTCCTTTATCTCGGCGAGGGTGCTATCCTGCTTTGCTATGTTCTCCCTTATCTGCGAGAGGAGTTCCTGCCTCCTGCGTTTCCACCAGTTGTAATCCCTCCTGAAACCCTCTATCTGCAGAAGTGCGTTCCGATAGGCGTGTAGCGTGGCCTCCGTGATCGTGGCGCGCTCGTACATGGTGTACGCCCTCCGGGGGTTGAATACGGCCGACCATACGGAGGGAACCCTGAGGATGTACAACAGGTTTATACCCGCACGGATCTTCTTCAGGAGGGCGTTTTCTTCCCGGCCCAGCTCCTTTATCTGTCTCTCGGTAAAGTTCAGCCTTACCCTCAGGACGTTCTCCTGCTCCTTAAGTACCCTCAGGTAGTTCTCCAGAAGGTCCCTCTTCTTTTCGTAAAGCTCAACCCTGTTTACGAGATCCTTTTCCTTCCTCTTGAGGCGTTTTATTTCACGGGAAACCTCCCGGATCTCCCGTTTTATTCTCCTCAGTTCGGCGGCGTAGTCGGAGGAGGCGGCCCCTAAGAGGAGCATCCACATCCTACTTCCTCCCGAAACCCTCCGGAACTCTGAACTTATCCTCCGGAACTTTCACCCTCTTTACGGATACCCTCGTCACCTTCACGAGGTTGCCCATGCCCGGAGAGACGGTAACTATAGGCGCTCCGTACTTCTTGAGGATCCCCATAAGGAAGGTGTCAAGGTCCTTCAGGATGACCCTCGCTTCGGGGGAACTGAAGGTACGCCTGCTAAAATCGCTGAGGAACTTCGTACGCAGCATCTCAGCCCTATAAAGGTCCTTCCAGTCCTTTACGAACCAGTTCTCAACGCTGTCGGGTATGGACTGACCCATGGAGGTAAACAGCTCCTTGAGGTTCTTCATGTAGTATACGACCTTCCTCGCCCTGTGGCCGTTTATAGTTTTGTACTCGTCCGTGGGTTTGATCACCGACCTGTCAACCCTGCACTTCTTTCCGCTCTCGTCGCACTTTACGAACATCGCCATATACACCGTACTGAAGGATGAGGCCATGGAGGATATATCCGTGTAGGTCTTCTCCTTTAGATCCAACATGTAGGCCTTCACACCCTCTTTGTCCAGACGCAAGATAACGGCCGTTTCGGTAGACGGGAACTCCATGCGTACAGCCTTCGCCGTTATGTAGGTTATCTGGGTGTCGCGCGCATCACCCCTGTCCACGATCTCAACCATCCTGTACCCCGTAAGGGTCAAAAGTAAGGAAAACATAGGCGGTATTTTACCGGTGTTCTGAGCATAAGAATGGTGTTCAGGCTTAAAATATAATATCCATGGTCTGGATGATGGCACTTCCACCTCTATGGATAAACGGGCATCCTGTGGAATCCTCCTCCATGATAGGGGGAGACAGGTACCACGTCCTCCAGTTCGGGGGGCCCGTTGAGTCCTGGCAGAAGGACGAGCTGAAGAGTCTCGGCATCCGTTTTTACGACTACTATCCGAAGTACGCCTTCGTAGTCTCCGGCGACTCCTCCTCGCTGGCAAAGGCCCTCAAGAAACCCTACGTCGTCCGCATAGTGCCTGTTAGCCCCGAATACAAGTTCTCCCCTCACCTGAAGGATAAGCTCCTTTCCGGATGCTACCTGCGGGAGGGGGACAGGTACGTCGCCCGCTTGATACTCTTCAACCCGGAGGACTTTCAGAGCCTTGTATCTACCCTCAAAGAGAGGAACGTGGAGATAACGGGCAGGGATGCCCTCTTCAACCGTTACGTTGAGGTCAAGGCCACGTACTCCACCCTAAGAGAGCTGGCCAACCTCCCAACGGTCCAGTTCGTTGAGATGCGCCACCCCATAATCAACTGGAACGACCGGAAGGCCGTGAACCACCAGTCGGGTCTCTGGTTTGACGTACAGGTCTCGTCCGATCCCAACGACACCATAGTCTGGAAGAAGGGCATCCACGGTGAAGGTCAGATTCTCGGCCACAACGACGACGGTCTTGATCGGGATCACTGCTTCTTCTCCGGAAACGTAAACGGTCAGCCCAAGATAGTTGACCTGTGCGATTACAACGCTGGTGGATGCGGCGCGGCGAGTCTTCCCGCCGGAACGAACTGCAACACCAACCCCGGTACGGGATGCCACGGTACCCATACGGCAGGTACGGCCGTCGGATGGAGCGACAACGCTACGGCTCCAACTATCCCCTACAGGGGTCTGGCCTACATGGCCCGGATAGTCTCTCAGGCTCCGCTCGGTGGTAACGGTGGAGGTTTCGGTCAGGTCCTTCAGGACGCTTACGACCGGGGTGCGAGGGTACATACCAACAGCTGGGGGTATATATGTCCCGGATGGTGGGGAACGAACTGTGCGCCTTCCGACTACAACTCAACGGCACAGACGATAGACAACTTCGTATGGAACAACCCGGATATGGCCGTAGTATTCGCCGCCGGCAACCACGGTGATGACGGTTGCGCGTCCGGATGTTACCGTACACCCTCCGACCCCGCCACGGCCAAGAACGACATAACCGTTGGGGCTATGGGGAGGGCTATAGATGCTAAGAAGTCATGGAGTGCATACGGATCCTATCCGAGCGGCAGGTTCGGGAACGATATAATGGCCATAGGGGACACCACTTACTCAGCGTGGGGTGGAACCGCGTGCGATATAACGACGGCATGGTGGTGGATGGGTACGTCCATGGCCACACCCGCCACGGCCGGAGGCGCCATTCTGATCCGTCAGTACTACCTTGAGGGATGGTACGGGGACGGTACGAGGAACTCGGCCCCTTCCCACAGTCCTACGGCGGCACTGATCAAGGCCTCCCTTCTGGCCTCCGCCGTACCCATCGCGGGTGATGGGGACGTTACCTCTGGAAACGAGGCTTCGGCGTCGGACAGCCCGGTACCCAACGGAAACGAGGGAGCTGGCAGGTTCGTCCTTGACAACTTCATGTACTTCTCCCCCGAAGACGATTGGGCGGATCTGGCCGACTCGTCGGACGAGAGGAAGTCAAGGCTCTGGTTCGTTGATAACACAACCGGTCTGAACACCGGTGATTCCGTGATGTACACCGTGAACGTGTGTAACCCTCACATGGTTACCCGTTTTGTTCTGGCGTGGAGCGATTACCCCGGATCCACGAACTGCGCCTCAGGTGGAGGATGTCTCGTGAACGACCTGGATATGACGGTTTACGGTCCGGCCGGAGAGGTCTTCATCGGTAACGCTACCACGTCCGGAGCCGACAACCTCACCCCCAACGACGGCACCGTAGCCCACGACCGCGCCAACACGTGGGAGATAGTACGGGTCAAGGGAATTACGGGTGACTTCATAGTAAAGGTCAAGGGATACAACGTACCCAACGGTCCTCAGCCGTTCGCCTTAGTGGTCTCTGGAGGCCTCGGGCCGTGCGTATTAGGGGACGATAACGAACTATCAACGTCCGAAAGGACGGTGTACACCCTCAGTATTTCCCCTGAGAGGGACGGTATAGCCTTCGCCGTACCCGAGGACGAGGACGTGAGCGTATCCGTTTACACCGTATCGGGAAGGAAGGTCATCCACAGTAAGCTGAGGGGACAGGGCAAGATCTTCCTGAAGGAGTCCGGAGTCTACATGGTGATAGTGCGCAGGAACGGGACGGTTTACCGCTCCTTCAAGGTGGTCGTTCGGTAGTCCCCCTCACTCCTCACCGTACCGCGAGGGGGAGAGTATGGAGTAAGCGACCGGCACCACCACGAGGGTGGTGAAGAGGGAGAATAGGAGACCCCCGGACAGGGCTACGCCCAGACCCTCCCAGAACTCCGACCCCTCAAGCTTGAGTACGGCCAGAGGCAGGACACCGAAAGCCGTCGTAAGGGCGGACATGAGGACCGGTCTGAGCCTCCTCCGGGCGGCTTCAACTATGGCCCCTTCCTTATCCCGTCCCCTCCTCCTCAGGATGTTGGCGTAGTCTACCAGAACTATGGCGTTGTTAACGACCACGCCCACGAGAGCGATGAGGCCGACGAAGGCCGTCATGGTGAAGGGCCTACCGAGTATCAGGAAGCCGAGGGACGCCCCAGCGAGGCCGAAGGGGACGCTCGTCAGGAAGATTATGAAGGCCTGACGGAAGCTCTCAAACTGGGCAGAGACCGTCAGGAAGATTATTATGAGGGCTAGAACGAGGAGTACGCCAAGTTGCTTAAAGCTCTCGGCCATACGCCTGAAGGTCCCACCGAACTCGTAGTGGTAACCTGCGGGCATACTTATGCGGGAAAGCCTGGAGGCGAGATCCCTCCTTATCTCACCGAGGGGTCTTCCCGCCGGCTCCGCCGATATCTCCACGTACCTTATCCTGTTCCTCCTGTCTATACGGACGGAGGCCCTACTCTCTTTAAAGTTCACGAAGTTGGCCAGAGGGACGTTCCCTGCCGGCGTCTTTACGTTTAAGGAAAGGACGTCCTCAACGCTCGTCCTGTACTCCGGGGCGAGCCTGAGCATTACGTCAAGGTTCTTACCCCCGGTCTTCAGGGTGAACACGGTGCGTCCCTGAACGGCGTACCTCAGATGGTCCGCCACCTGAAACGGAGTTATGCCGTAGGTGTAGGCCTTCTCCCTGTAAATTTCGGCGACGTACTCCGGCGTGGGCTTCCCCCTTGATACCGTTACGCTCCTTACCCCTCTCACCTCCTTCACCGCTCCGGCTATAACGTGGGCAAGACTGTCAAGGATACGGAGATCTTCGCCGTACACCTCTATGGAAACCCCCTTCCCGCCCCCGAAGAGGAGCTGGGAGCCGTGGCCTGTCGTGGATACGCTGTACTCCTCCAGAGCCGGGACCTTCCTTACCATGGCCTCTACGGTGTCCGCAGCCTCCTCAAGGGAAAGTTTGCGTTCACCTTTGGGTCTCAGCTTTACGGTTATCTGGCCGGTGTAAGAGGCCTCCGTCGTCCCGAAGAGGGACGCGAAACCCGACTCCGATGGCCCCACTCTGAGGACAGCCCTCTCAACGAAGGGAAGGGCCCTTATACTGTCGTAAACCGGCTTCAGGGTTTTAAAGGTCTTCTCAAGGGACGTACCTCTCTCAAGTTGCACGTCCACGACCAGCCTCCCCTCGTCCAGTTTCGGCATGAAGTCTAGCTTTACGAACCTCCAGAGGGACCCAACGAGAAGGAGGACGAGGAGGGATATACCCGTGTACATCCACCGGTACCTCACGATGTGGGACACGAACCTCTCGTACATGATCTCAAGGGGGACGAACCAAGAGGGTTCCCCCCTCGGGGACAGGCGCAGGTGGTTGGCCGCAAGGGATGGGGATACGGTGAGGGCAAGAAAGAGACTCGTGGCGTACACGATTATGGTGATCATAGCGAGCTCCCGGAATAGTACCCCTATAAATCCGGGTACGAAGAGGAGGGGAAAGAGTACGACGAAGTTCGTAATCGTTGCCGCGGTTATTGCTCCCCCCACCTCCCGCGTGGCGAATATGGACGCCTCTCTCGGTGGCTCTCCCCTGAGACGGTGGAAGAAGACGTTCTCTATAACGACAATAGCAGCGTCCACAACGCTCCCCACGGCTATGGCCATGGCCGAAAGGGAGATCATGTTTATAGAACTTCCCGTAAGGTACAGGTAAAGGAACGAGAGGGTAAGGGATGCGGGTATGGTGAGGGCTATGATGAGGGCTGACCTCCATTCCAGAAGGAACAGGAAGGTTATTATGACCACGATGATAGAAGCAAGCATGAGGGTACGGGCGAGGTTCCTTACGGAGTTCTTTATGAAGGTGGATCCGTCCGTATATAGCGTAAAGCTCACGGGGTAGTACTTCTCCAGCTCCTTGAACTTTTCCTTCACATCTTCCGCCACTTTAACGGCGTTGGCGTCGGCCTGCTTCTGTACGGAGAAGAACACGGTCTCCCTGTTCCCGCTGACCACGTAGGACGTCCTCTCGGCGTACCCGTCCTCCACTCTCGCCACCTCCTCCAGATAAACCGGTCTTCCTCCCACGTACCCAACGACCGCCCTTTTGAGGTCCTCCACGCTCTTTATCGTGGAAGGTACCCTCACGACCATCTGGCGGTCCTCAAGCTTTAACTCCCCCGCCGGGACGTCTATACTCTGAGCCTGCAGAAACCGGGCGATATCGTCAAAGGTCAGGCCGTAAGCCTCCAGTCTCCTGCGATCAACGTAGACGTTGACCTGCCGTTTCCTCCCACCGCCGAAGAGCAGGACGGACCCCACACCGTCCACCTTTTGCAGCTCGTCCATCATGACCTCTTCGGCCCAGTAGCGAGCGTCAAAGTTAGGATCTCTGGAATTTACTCCTGCCACTATCACCGGAAACTGGCTGACGTCAAACTTGAACACCAGCGGCTCAAGGATATCACGGGGCAGTCTCGGACGGGCGAAGTTCAACTTGTCCCGAACGTCCACGGCCGCCTGATCCATATCCGTCCCGTACTTGAAGGTTATGGTTATTGCCCCGACACCGAACTGGCTGGTACTCTTTATCTCGTCAACGTTTTCAAGGACGGAAAAGTCCCTCTCAAGGACGTCTATAACGTTCTTCTCAATATCTTCGGGAGAGGCCCCCGGATACTGGATTATTACGGAGACGGAGGGGAGGGAGAAGTTAGGGAACAGGTCTATGGATAGGTTCATCAGGCCGAAGGCTCCGGCGATAACCATCAGGATAAGTACGACCAGAGAGAACACCGGTCGGCGCACAAAGAAAGAGGTCATCGGGCAGGTATTATACGGATGGTTTGAACGATCGTTCAAAAAGATAATCCGATACCCCGGCGATAGGTGGTTTGACCTGTCGCTCCATCAGGTTATCAATTTGACATCCAACGGTCGCGCTAAACTTGCCCCTTACAACGGATTACTCCTCCTTCCGATTGATGAGATTTAAGAGGCTTAGAACAGACT
>WFXS01000063.1 GCA_015490465.1 Caldifarciminota bacterium | reverse complement strand
TCTACAACTCCCTTGATGAACTTGAGGAGGACTTGATACGCATCCTTCAGCGCTTCTACAACGATAAAGATTTCGTTCGCTCCTTAACAGGTTATAACTGGATCGTTGAGGCACTATCTCATGATGGCGCTAATTAGTGGAAAGGGTATTAAACGGCACCGGAGGCAACCTGCATTCAAAAAATTAAAATCCGGGTTTCAGGAATTAGAATGTTATCTCCTGAGATACGGGGAATTTCACGCCAACTGCCCCTCAGAGGCTGCACCACTCCATACGCCAAATACCGAAACCTTTATATCAGGGGAGAGTACAGTAATCTGCCCGTATCCAGCGTTATCTTTCCTTTTATTCCCCTCCCAGTGTTATCCTCGCCATATCTGGATCCTTTACACCCATCATCCGGGCCAGCTCTCTCCATCTGTCTTCACCCGTAACCTCCCTTACGACAGCCTCAGATGGGGACAACCTCTCAACGACAAGGTGCTTATCGGCGTGCATGGCCGTGAAGGCCTGGTGCGTAATGGCTATTACCTGAACCTGACCGGAGAGATCCTTAAGGAGACGACCTATTCTGTCGGCAACGGACGGACTCACACCCATATCTATCTCGTCCAGTATGAGGGTGCGGAAACGGGACGCCCCGGTTGAAAAGAGGACGAGGGCTGTACGGGACAGTTCCCCTCCCGAAAGGCCAGAAACCGGATGGGGAGGTACGTCCGGCACCGTGGACACGAGAAGAACAACCACATCCCTGCCCGAAGGGTGGAAATCGGTTTCCTCCATACGGACCTCAACCTTTACGTACTCAAAACCGAGGGCCCTCAGGTTGTCTTCAACGTACCCGACAAACTCCTTCAGGTACTTACTCCTCTGATCGCTTATGCGGGATGCAGCCTTCTCAAGCTTCGTTATGAGACCATTTAGTTCGTGTCTTAACCTCACAACCTCGTCTTCCAGTTCCCTTATAGAGCGGAGTTCCGCCTCAAGCGTATTCATAAGGCGCAATAGACCTTCAAAGTCAGTACGAAATCGGCTCTTGAGTCTCCCTATCTCGTAGAGACGGGCGTTTATCCGGTCAAACTCCTCCTGAAGGTCCTCTTCTCCCTCGTCCGGAACCTCCATGGCCATATCGGTCAGGACGTTCAGGACGTTCTCAAGGTCACCCCTGAACCTCTCCGGGGCATCTCTGAGGAGGGACGTTATACTCTCCCTCAAGGATGGGTACACCTCCCGAAAGCGGAGGCTCCACTCCTGAGCCTTTATTATCTCCTCCAGTTCCTCCCTGCGTTTCAGGAGTTCCTCCTCCTCCCCTTCGTGCAGGTTCAGCTTTTTGAGACCGTCCAGTTGAAAACGCAGGTAGTCTTCCCTCTCCTTCAACTCCGAGAGACGGCTTTCAAGCTTCCTGAGGCGGTTTATCTTCGCACGGTATTCGGCGTAAAGTATTGGATACTCCCCGTAATCTACGCCGGCGAACCTGTCCAGAACCTCCGTCTGAAAGTGGGGGTCGTCTACCCCCGTATGGGCGAACTGCGATCCCACGAATATCCTCCCCTGAAGGAGCCTCCGCACGACCCCCGCGGATACGTGCATGTCGTTAAGGAGGATGCGGGACCTCCGGGTTTCGGGGTTCAGGGTACGCCTGACGACAACTTCCCCATCGTAGGGGATACCGAGGTCGGACAGCGCCCGGGCGAGGGTCTCGTCACCCTCCATCACCATCTCAAGGTAGGCCCTGCGGGGTACGGAGTCCCAATCTACCCTCCCTCCCGAAAGGAGAGATATGGCGTCTATCAGAAGGGATTTACCTGCCCCCGTCTCGCCGGAGAGGACGTTAAAACCTCCATCAAACTCCACGCTCGCAGCCTCAAAGATCAGGTAATCCTTTACGGTGAGCCTCTTTATCAAGACGGTTCAATTCTAAGGTTGAAAACGTCCCCTCTGAGAAGTCCTCTTCAGCATGTGCCGTAGTTTCCGCACCTCGTCGTACACCGACGCCACCACCTCACCGAGGAGGGCCAGGATCCAGAACATCGTGCCTACGATCAGGAGGAGGACGACGAGAAACAGAAGGGGCCTGTACCCGTGGCCGGCCATCCTGAGGGCCACCCCTACCCCACCGATCAGCAAGCCAAGGGTGAGGAAGAACGTACCTATACTACCGAATATCAGGAGCGGTTTCCGGGTGAAGGTGGTATAAAGCCATACGGCTATCAGATCGGCCACACCCACGAACACCCTCCCTATCCCCCTGTACTTGGATTCCCCCGCCCTGCGGGGCCTCAGGGTTATATCTATCTCCCCCACGGAATAGCCGTACACCCAGGCCAGAGCCACCATGTACCTGTGCCACTCCTTGCGCAGCGGTATATCCTCCAGAACCTCCCTCCTCATAACCTTCATGGAGTTCATGTCGGATACGGGAACCCCGAACAGCCACCTGTTGAGGGTGTTGTACACGCGAGAAACGAAGGCCTTTTCGTACTTACCAACCTTCCTGCCCGTCACGAGATCGTACCCCTTTTCCTCCATAAGGTTCACCATGCGGAGGATGTCCTCCGGAACGAACTGGAGGTCGGCATCGTATATGGCTACGTACCGCCCTTCGGAGTTTTCAAAACCGGTTATTATCGCGGCCGTCTTTCCGAGGTTGCGGGCGTGCTTCAGGACCCTGACAAAAGGGAACCTCTTCGCGTGCTTTACGGCTTCCTCGTAGGTGCCATCGGTTGAGCCGTCGTCCACGTACACTATCTCCCAGTCCTTTATCCCGTATTTCTTGAAGAAACTGTCAAACTCCTCAAAGAGGGGCAGAACGTTATCGCGTTCGTTGTAGGCGGGAACAATAACGGAAACCTTCAAGGGAGTTTATTCTAAAGTGGCGTGTTGTTTAAAAATATCAACCGTACCACCGTACAATCTACTCCGTGCTTCGTGCCTTATGGATCGGTCTGATTCTGCTGTTCTCTGCTGTCACCGTTTTACCGTACGTAGTTGATTTTAGCAAAAAGGAGAAAAAGAGCGTAACGGACGAGAGGCTGGACGTGATCGTCCTCAACGGAACCCGGAGGAACAGGCTGGCTTACAGCGTGAGCTGGTACCTCCGGAAGAAGGGGATAGACGTCCTCTACTACGGTAATGCGGACACCATGTACGCCCAGACCCTCATAATTGACCGGAAGGATAGCGTGAACCTCTCCAACGCTAAAAGGGTAGCCCGGTACGTAAAGGGCAAACTCGTCTACCTGCCGGACACGGACAACATAGCCTCCGTTTACGTGATACTCGGACGGGACTATAAATGATCCTTCTGTTTGCATATACCTACCTGTTGGACGTTAAGGTTATAGGTGCGAAGTTCTTCAAACCGTCCTTCATCAAAAAGGTCTTCGGGTACAGGAGACCCTTCCTCGGATTCGGCGATTACGCCCGGTACTCCCCCGGCCTTATAAGGCACAGAGCGATCAGACTTGAGGAGATATACAGGGACAGCGGTTTCTTTGACGCGAAAGTACGAATAAGGGATAGCGTGGCGGGGAAGGACAGGATAGTGATAGTGGAGGTAGAGGAGGGGCCCAGGTACGTTATAAGGAGACTGATCGCTCCAGAAGGGTTCCTGAGGAGTTTAAAAGTTAACCTTCCCCGTCCGTACTCCGAAAGTTTCGTGTCCTCCGTGGAGATGGCCCTTATAGAGTGGTACCAGAACAGGGGGTTCCCCTTCGTTGAGGTTCAGAGGGACCTGTACGTGGAGGATACCCTGGTGGACGTCGTGTACGCCGTGGACTCCGGGCCGAAGATAGGGATAAGGGACATCGTTTTTAAAAGTGCGGACAGTACGCGGCTCACCACCCGCCTGAGGATACTCTACCGCGAGGTCACCTTAAAAAAGGGAGAGTGCTTCTCTGTAAAAAAGATGCAGGAGAGCCTATCCCGCCTTTACAGGACCCTTCTCTTTACGAGCATACGCTGGAAATTAGAGGGTATACGACCGGCCTCAAAAGGGATATGCGGAGATTCGTCCGCAGTTCTGGTCTTCTACGTAAGGGAAGGTAAGCCGAGGGTTATGGATATAACGGCCGGTATCCAGAGCGAGAGCGAAAGACCGGTACTTCTCAGCTCCGAGATGTCTTTCCAGCACCTCAACCTCTTCAACAACCTCCAGAGAATACAGGTATCCGTATCTTCGCTTCTGGATCTCATGGATCAGAGCATGGCGAGATTCTCGTACAACGTCCTGTATCAGGAGCCGTACTTTCTGGATCTGTATCTGAGGGCGAACCTGAGGGCCCGTGGGGAGTACGACGTGGACAGGAGGATGAAGTACATCGGCGTTTACGGCGAAATAATCAAACCCTACATCCTTAACAGGGTGGAATTATCCGTGGGTCCCTCCGTTGAGATAAGGTACCCTATAGGGGATGCGGGTGAAAGTTACAGGCTCTTCAAGGCCTTTGAGAGGGCTTACTTTGATACGCGGGACAACATATTTGACCCCTCGTGGGGTTCGGTCATTAACCTGTACGTGGAGGAGGCCGGTCTGGGGTACCTCGGTGATTTTGACTTTTTGAAGGGAACAGCCGAGATCTCCGTATATCAGAAGTTCTTCCTGTCCGAATGGAAGTGGGCCTCCCGACTCAAGATAGGCCGGATAGGGGCAATACTGAGATCCGACACCCTCCCCTTCTACGACCTCTTTACCCTCGGTGGCGAGGGACAGGTGAGGGGGTACGACCGCTTCTCCATAGGAATGGAGGTTGAGGACTGCGAGGGGCCGATATGCCGGGTGGGGACCTCCCTCGTTATCTTCAACTACGAGATAAGACGGAGGATATGGAAAGATATCGGAGGCGTCCTGTTCTTTGACTTCGGGTACCTCTCGGAGGATTACGGCTACTCCGCGGGAGTAGGCCTGAGGTACTTCACGCCCATAGGTCCCATAAGGTTAGACTGGGGGATAAGGTTAAAGGACCGTTCCCCCACGGACAGGGGAAGGATCTATCTCGGTATAGGTCACATGTTCTGACCGATTACCCTCCGAATGGCCTCCCTCAACTTCTCAGGATCTATGGGTTTGCGTAAGTATACGAATCTTGCCGGTTTCAGATCCTCCGACCCTATGAGGACGGTGCGGGACGCGAAGGGACCGAAGAGGGATCCGGCCCACAGGAAGCCTTTACCGTTCAGATCCCCTATGTACAGGTCCGCGTCCGGCACGGGTAGTCCCTCATCAATTACCTCCGGAGCGTAGCCCATATCCGTCAGAACCCCGATCACCGTATCTCTGACCTGGGGGTCGTCTGTACTCAGGAAAACCTTTAAGGGCTTCACCTCCCTGCGTTCGGCTGGCCGACTCTCCACAGACTCAGAGGGACGGCTCTTCCCCTCGTAAGCTACGATTACGCCTTCTTTCATAAGCCGGGACACGAAGTACTCAAGCGTATCGTCCCTTATGGGCAGGTTTCTCCTCAACTCCCTCAGAGTGGTGCCTTTAACCAGATACTCCATGGCGAGGAGAAGGAATGCGGCTGCAAGCTCGTCCTTTACACCCTTCGCCTTCCCCGGAACCAGCTTAAGCGGGGTACCGTCAGATATAAAAAGGGACCTGTTGTTTATCTCGTCTATCAGGGAAGATATCCACAGCATAAGATGGTTGGCATCTATGGAGACCGTTCCCGGTACGTTCACTTCGGTGTCATCAAGACTCTCCATCATGAAGGTTCCGTTACGGCACCTTATGACGCTGAGGATCGTATCCAGAACCTCAAGGAGGTTTTCAAGGAACTCACCGTTACGCGCTACGGCGATGACCTTCCCGTGCTGGAAATATATCATAACCGTGCCGAGAGGGGGGCAGTCTACCTCTATTACCCCTCTGCTGAAGGTCGTCGTACTTAGCAAAAGGGGTATATCAAGGTCCCTTACGTCCCCCTGTATGGCCATCAGCCCCTCCTTCTGGTGAACAGGACCGTGTGGATCATCTGGTTCGCGTGGAAGTTCATTATCCTTCCGTTCACTATCAGACTTCCCTGCTCACCGTACGTAGCGGCACCTACGAAGGGCGCTCCACGTACCATCCGGGAGTATATGTTCGCTATGTCGTTGAGCCGGCCCTTTATCGGGGCTATACATCCGGCACAGTAGATCAGTATGCCACCGAGGACCTTCAGGTAGTCGTCAAGGCTCTTACGGACGGTGACAGCCGTCCGGGAAACCAGAAAGCTGTCCGTCGCCGTCGCGTGGTAGATCGTTTCGCCCTCCTTTATGTAAGAGAGGACCAGGAGGGCCTTCTCTCTGGGCAGGACCTCAAAGACGTGGGATACGACTATATCTTCACCGAACTTACGGGCTATGGGGTTTAGACCGGCTATCTCAAAGGGTATGATCCCCCCTTTCTCCACGACGCCGGATATGTCAAACCCCCTCTCCTTCAACCACGAAGAGTACACCTCCGTAGCAGGCTTCCCGTCTATCTCGTAGATCACGGTCCCACCCGTCTCCGGATGTGAGGCCTTCGTCACGGTTCCCTTCTTCTTCGTGAGTATGTACCCGGCGTGGAACGTGGAGAGTAGGGGATTACGGGATTTAAAGGCCACGACCACCACACCGGAGCTGGTCTTCTTTCCGTTGGTGAAGGTCCACCAGTCCCCTGAGAAGTCGTTGTCCGCTGCCGTACCTCCGAAGATACGGACCCTTGAATAAAAGGCGTCGTCAAGCGTACGTACGACGGTCTCTTCAAGGCCGAGTGTAGGGAAGATCATCAACATGGACGGTACGTCCATTTCCTTCCTTATACTTTTTGCCACGTCCTTAAGAGGGTCAACGATCGTATGAACGTTCCCCTCAACGAAGTACGCCTTAGCATCAACGCCGTCGCCCTCCTCGGCGATCAGGAGGTGGGTACCGTCAACGTACCCCTGAGATGTGAAGACCCCACCGTGCGATGTTATTCCGAAGACCGTAAAGGGAAGGGAGATTATCCTGTCAACTTCGGCAGAGTCGTTGGTAAAGGCTAGGGCCCATTTCACCCTACCCATATCTATTTTATCCAGTTTTTCAACAGGAATTGCGTACATAGACTACCTATTATAACGTTGAAACAAAAAAATGGGCGGTGGAGGATTCGAACCTCCGACCCCCGGTTTGTAAGACCGGTGCTCTCACCGCTGAGCTAACCGCCCGTATGGAGCGGAGGGGACTCGAACCCCCGACCTCCGGAGTGCGATTCCGGCGCTCTCCCACCTGAGCTACCGCCCCGCTCCGAGTGGATATTATACTGCCGAACGATATGTGGCACAACCGTACAATCCGACGATGCACCCGAGGTTCCCCTACTTCATGACCATGTGGTGGGCCCGCCTCTTCGCCCTCTCTTCCCTACTCTTTCTCATCCTCACTCCCTTTCAGGAAACCTTAGAGGGTAGGTACGTCCTCTTCCTTATGGGTTTCGTCCAGACCTATATCCTGTCCGTCCAGCACGGAAGCATAACCTTCCCCAGAAACAGAGGGGGGATATTTAAGATAGCGGCCGACCTCTCCTGGCTCCTCATAACCGGTTCCATCCTTCACTACGCCTTTTTCCACGACCTCGGAACCATCCTGCCCTTCTACAAGGTGGGCTTTGTCCTGTTCCTGATCTTCCAGTTCATCCCCCTCATAGTTTACCGTTTCAGGAGCGTAAAGAGGATTTACGACGTGGCCGCCGCATCCTTTATGTTGTCCGGGGCGATCTGGGGTTTCGCCTCCCTGTTAACCGGAGGAAAGGCCTTCCTTCACCTCGTGTTTCTGGGGTTCCAGTTGCATACCTTCCTCGGCTGCATGTACTTCATGCTCCCACGGTTCTCCAGAAAGGTCAAACGGGACGTATCCCCGTGGATCGCGATAACGGTCCTGATCCTCACCCAGAGCGCCATGTTGTTGAACTTCGTGGGCTTCAGTTACGACTACTTTTACCTTAAGCTGGCGGCGATATTTCTCGGTGTAGCCCTTATCCTGTTTCTCTACCAGGTCAGGGAGTTCGTGTTCAACTACCCCATAGCCCTCGGTGTACTCTTCTTCGTTATCGCCCTCGTTTACGCCTTCTCCTACGACCGAAACCACCACGTCCCCTTCATGCTCCTCGGCATGGGCAGCTTCGCCATGGGAATGGGAAGGAAGTGGTACATGCTCAACTTCGGCCGGGGGAACTCCGAAATGGACTGGCTCTATCACTGGGCGTACCTGACCTTCCTCCTGACTCCCCTAACAAGGTGGGCATTCCTGCCTTCCGCCGTGCTGTTCACCCTATGGGTACTCCTGAACGCCAGTAAAGTTCCCACCCTGAGGGACGAGATCGTAAGGAGCCTGCTGAACTGGTGGAGGGTGTAGATAACATTTTTGTTCTGTCAGTCCTTAGAATATCAACCAGATGACACTGAGAGAGCGCCTTGAGAACGTAAAGAGGATATTCCCGAAGGCCGACAGCGCTTTGATAGCCGCCCTTCACGAGGTGCAGGACGAGTACGGATGGCTGCACCCTGACGGTCTGAAGTTAATAACCGAGGTACTCGGGTACACCGAGACCCACATCGTTAGCGTGGCCTCGTTTTACCACTTCTTCCATCTGGAGCCGACGCCCAAACACAAGGTTGGCATATGTACCAACCTCACGTGTATGCAGAAGGGAGCGTACGATCTCCTCAAGTTCGCCCGTGAGAACGCCGATCCCAAGAAGGTCTTCGTTGAGGAGGTGGAGTGTATAGGGCTGTGTGACCACGCCCCCGCCGGCCTGCTGAACGGTACACCCCTGAAAGATCTGACTGTGGAAACCCTGAAAGACATACTGGAGAATCCGGAGAAGTACGACGAAGGGTACAGGGAGACCTACGAGGACATGGCTGATCTGTACAGAGACGGATAAACCGGTTTAGAATACCACCGACCGTGGGGGGTTGAAAGAGACTTCCCCAATTATGAAACGGATACTCCTTGCTGTTGCCCTCGCGGGTTTTGTGGTCGGTTGCGGTAAGAAGAAGGATTACTCCAAACTCTCAATTGAAGAGGTCTTCAGACCTTACGACGTAAAGAGCGGGTACATAAAGTACAAGGTGAGTGGGGACGAGGAGGGGTACGAGGAACTCTGGTGGGACGAGTACGGCCTCAAGACCCATAAACACAGGGACGTCGTCTCCGTGAAGTTCGGCAACGTACCCATGGAGGGGTGGGACATAGGTACGAAGGAGTGGCTGTACTCGTACGGCAGGAGGTACAAGAAGAACTACATTAGGAAGGAGTTAAGGTACGAGTACATACCGGACTCCATTATCGGCTCGGCAAGACCCAACAACCTCTTCCTCATCCTCAAAAGCCGCTGGGAGAAGCTCTCCCCTGAGCAGAAGAACAAGCTTGGCCCGAAGATTGAGAAGTTCGCAAAGGAGCTCCAGCTCGGTATAGTGTACAAGGGCATGATACAGAAACCGAACCAGCTCTTCGTAAAGAAGATAGCCGGCAAGAAGGCCGACGTCTACAAGGTCAAGGGCAGGGACATCCGCCTATTCATATACAAGGGCATACCCCTCGGATGGGAGGTCCTGACGGAGAGCGGCGCCCAGATATTCGTTGAGGCGGTTGAGATTAAGGAGAACATAAAGGTACCTCCGGACAAGTTCGGACCCCTGAAGGGACCGAAGGTGAGGACGGTGATATACACGGACGACTCCGTGGCCGTCCAGCAGGAGAAGATCCTCATCAACGAGATGCTCAAGACCTACCTGCCGGAGCTGTTTGAGTTCTAAAGGGCGGCCGTAGAATACGGAGTATGATCCTGATGAGCGTAATGGCGTTAGAAGTACAGCCTGTAAAGGTGCATCGGAAGGTCCTAAAGAACGGTCTGCGGGTCTTCGTCGTGGAGGATCATTCGGCCCCCGTGGCCGCCGTTCAGGTGTGGTATCGGGTAGGATCAAGAAACGAGAGCTACGGTATAACGGGTATATCCCACGTCCTTGAGCATATGATGTTCCGCTTCAAGTGGAAGGGGGTGGACTTCAGCCAGTACATAGACCGCATGGGTGGAAGGGACAACGCCTTCACAACCCGCGACGCCACCGCCTACTACGAGGTGATCCCCTCCAACAGAGTGGAGGAGGTCCTTCAGATAGAGGCCGCCCGCATGAGGAACATACCCTTTGAGGGGTTTGACAAGGAGGTGAAGGTCGTTCAGGAGGAGAGGAGGTGGAGGACGGAGAACATGCCCAGCGGTGTGACGTGGGAGACCCTGTACGCCACGGCCTTCATAGCCCATCCCTACCGTCACCCCGTAATAGGATGGATGAGCGACCTCCAGTCCCTGACCGTGGAGGATCTGAAGGAGTACTACAGGACGTACTACGCTCCCAACAACGCCGCCCTTATCGTGGTGGGGGACGTTAAGGCGGAGGATATATTCGCATGGGCCGAGAAGTACTTCGGGAAGTACGAGCCGGCTCCCGATATTCCGGATGTCAGGACCAGAGAGCCTGAGCAGCTCGGAAGGCGCGAGGCCGTAGTGAAGAAGGAGGGCTTTACGAAGTACCTCGTCATGGCCTGGCACATACCGGAGAGCAAGCACCCGGATCACTACGCCCTTGACGTACTGTCGGAGTACCTATCTTCCAAGACGTCTCCCCTCTACGAGAAACTGGTGAAGGGGGGCCTGGCCACGTCCTACTGGGCGGGAGCCTTCGGAGGTATAGACCCCACCATATTCACCGTATGGGTCACCCTCCAGCCCAACGCCGACTACGACACGGTTGAGAGTATTGTACTTGAGGAGCTGAAGAGGCTGCAGAAGGACACCGTGCCTGAGAGGTACCTGAAGATGGCGAAGAAGTCCGCCCTCGTCCGGGCGGTAAACCAGAGGGAGAGTTCCAACGGCCTCGCCATGGTCATGGGCTGGAGCTGGGTAAGGACGGGGGATCCGGAGAACTACGTAAACCGGTACCACCTTGAGATAGCCAGAGTTACAGCGGAGGACGTCCGGAACGTAGTAAAGAAGTACTTCGGTGGGGAAGCCTATACGGTGGTCAAGCTCGTCCCCATCCCTCCGAAGGACATGCGGGCCTTCATGGAGGGGATGAAGAAGGCGCAGGAGTTTGAGAGGTAGATGAGCCTCTCCCCTTCCCTCTTCCTGACCGTAATAGGGGGGGTGATCATCTTCGGCTTTGTGGCCGAGGTGGTTTTCAGGAGGTTCGGTATAGCCCCCGTCCTTCCCCTCATACTCGTGGGCTTCCTTATGGCGGGGGTCCTCAGGTGGGTTGACCCCGCCATGGCCGCGGCCTTCGCCCCTTACTTCGGAGCGGTCGCCTTCGCGATTATCCTGTTTACGGGAGGGATAACCTTCAACTTGGGTAGTCTGATCCGTACTTCCCTGATTGCCACCCTCTACACCGTTCTGGTATTCACCCTGAGCGTGGTGGCCGTAGCCCTGTTCTGGAAACTCTTCTACGGGGACTGGCTGGCTGGGGTAAGCGTGGGGATAATGTTAGGGGGAACGAGCGGTGCCGTCGTCGTCCCCATAGTGGAACGTCTAAAAGTTTCCGACTACGTTAAGGGGATAGCCACGTTAGAGTCCGTCCTTACGGACGTCTTAGTGGTCGTTGGGTTCTCCGTTATCCTCGCCCTCGCCTCCGGAAACGGAGGGGTGAACCCCGGTATGCGTCTCCTTCAGGCCTTCGGCATAGGGGCAGGGGTGGGGATGGTCGTCGGATTCCTGTGGCTCCAGGCCCTCCGCTTTCTCTCCGGTACGGGCCTCTCCTTCACGACCACCCTCGGCGTCCTCCTCCTAACCTACGGTACCGTTGAGTTAATGGGAGGGAGTGGACCCTTCTCCTCCCTCGTTCTCGGCCTCGTCCTATCCAACGCCCGGATCCTGAGGAAGGTGTTGAGGGAAGACATCCTGAAGAACGTGAACATATACCTGGACGACTTCACCCGGAGGGTGAGCGAGGAGGTATCCTTCCTCGTCCGCACCTTCTTCTTCCTCCTCCTTGGCCTCGCGGTTGACCCCTCGGTTCTCTCCTCCCCCCTCGTCCTTCTGGGGATAATAACGGTATTCGTCCTGCTGGTCGCCGTGAGGTACCCCGTGGCCCTGCTCCTTAAAATCCTGCTCCGTCAGGTGAGCGACAGGGACGCGAAGGTCCTGTGGTCCATGATGCCCCGCGGTCTGGCTTCGGCTGTCGTGGCCTTCTCGCTCTCCTCCGTCTTCCCGTCCCTCAGCAGCGTTCTGGTGGCCTACGCCCTCGGTATAATCGTCCTCAGCGTTCTCTTTATGACCGCGGGCGTCTTCCTCTTTGCCGGAGGTGAAGGCCCTCCAAAGGAAGAGAGCGGAACCGAAGAACCCCAGCCTACCTGACTATAACCTTGAATATCCGCATCCTGAGGTCGTCCCGCGCCTTTATCAGGTACACTCCTCTCGGCAGCTTCAGTTCAGCCTTAACCTCGTCGTTCCCTGTTAGATGTTTGAGTAACCTCCCGGATATGCTGTACACCCTGACGTCAAGCCTCCCCTCACCCGAAATTACGATCGTCCGATCCTTGAGGGTGTAGGTCAGGTCCTTCGGTTTAGTTACCAGTTCGGCCACGTCAACGGGTACCTCGTCGGGGAGCGAATCTATCGGGGAGTTTGTGGCCCAGCGGTTGGCAAAGCGCGTTGCCCATTCGCTCTCGCCGATGCCCCTCCATACGTACAGGATGTTGGCCTCCGTCGGGCCGTAGACGTAGAGGTGGCCGTTGTAGTTAAAGGCCGAAGGGGATACCACCTCCGAACTCCTCAGGCCGTTCCCGTCCGACAGGTCTATGGGGAAACCGGGTAGGTCCGGGAGGTCCCACCCGTAGGAGTAGGCGTGGAGCCGGCTTCTGGTATCGGATATCAGGAGCTCGTCCGTCCCGTTCCCGTCCACGTCCGCCGAAATCCCGAACTTGGCCTTTGTACTCACGACCAGGTTCTCTCTCATTAGGGGAACGAGACCCGTATCCTGAACCTCCCATACACCGACGTTCGGCAGGACAGGATGGTAAAAGGCCACGTCCATCTTACCGTCCCCGTTGAAGTCAAGGGGCAAACAGAGGTAGTTGGAGTAGTAGGCGTTGTCGTCGTACAGGGTTATAGTACCGTCAAACTCCACGACGTAGTTCCTGTGGCCGCACAGGAAGATCTCGTTCTCCGAGTCGTGATCCATATCGTGGACGAAGAGACCCGTTGAGAGACCGGAGAGGTAGAGCGGGAATCCGGGAAGGGGGTTAAGCGTGCCGTCCATAACGAAGAGGCTGTCCTTCACCCTGTATATTATCTCCCAGTTCCCATCCCCGTCAACGTCGTACGTGGCTGGAGGGGATACGCGCGCCGTATCCCTTATGTCGTAGGCCGCCACGCTGTCCAGCCTGTAGGCAACGAGGTCGCCTCTACCGTTGAAGAGGAGGGCGCTACCGTGGTGGGTGAGCATCAGTACGTACGGGGTACTGTCTGCGAAGGGACGGGTGACCATGAGGTACATGGGCGAGGGTACGGAGTCCACCTCACCGGGGAAGGTGGGCATGGGTGTCCTCCAGACGACGGACCCGTCGTATCCGCTCAGGGCGTAGAGGTAGAAGGTGGTGGCGAATACCACCTCGTACTTCCCGTCTCCGTTAACGTCGGCCACCAGGGGCGGTACCTCAATCCAGCCGTCGGTATAGGTGTCCCATATCACGCGGCGGGCGTCGTACGTGAGGGCGAAGATACGGTTGTAAGTGGTAGCCACGACTATCTCCGGTTCGGCTGTGTAGTTCAGGAGCTGGGCCATTATGACCTGCGAGTTACTCGTTCTCACGGGTGCCGCGGAGAAGCGTATAAGCTCAAGGTAACGGCTTCCCACCATCTCCGGTTGTGGAGCAACGACAGTGGAGAAGAGAGGGGGACCCTCAACCCCGTCTATCACCGGGTAAACCACGACCGTCTCCTTTACGAGGGGATCCCTGAGGAGGGAGAAGTAACTCCCGGTTAACTCCTTAGTGTTCAACGTGCGGGTGCCAGAGGCCACCCTCCAGGTGACCCTTACGCTGTCTATCGGTACGTACTCCCACCGCAGGGTAATCTCCCCCTGTCCGGACTCGGTCCAGTATCCCCGCAGGTACGGAACCGGAAAGGATCTCCGGAGTACTACGGAGAAGGTGTCGTGGAGTACACCACCGGCGTAAAGTCGGAACCTTATTCTCTCACCGTCGGACGGCACACCAAGGAGTCTCATCCGAAGGGCGTAATCGGTTGAGGCACCCGGTGGCAGGGGCCCGTAAGGGTCCGTACTCAGGACGGAGAGGGTGGTACTGTCGGGAACGACCCTAACGTCCCGGGCGGTATCCGTACCGTGGTTGGCCACGTTGAAGAAGAGGAACACCGTATCGTAGTGGGAGTGCCACGTTGCCGATATGAAGTCCAGTCTCGGAGTGGCCACAGAAACGTGGAAGGTGTCGTTGAGGTAGGGTCCGACGACTCTTACCGTAGCCGTGGGTGAAGCGAGGTAGGGCGACTTTACCACCGTCCAGTCGTACCTTACCGTGGCCCCCGCCGGGACGTCGGCAGGTGGCGGAGAACTGAGGACGTAGAAGTCGTACGTGAGGAGAGTGGGGAGGAAACCGTTAACGGCGTTCGTTCCCCTGTTCCGCACCCATACGCTGAGGGTTGCGGTATCGCCGGTTGATGAGAGGAACGCGGAGTCAACCTTCAGGAAGGGGCCGGAGGCGTACACGCTCAGGGTCCCCACCTTTATCAGGGAGGAAGGGTACCACACGCTCCATACGGTACGTCCGGGGGGTACGTCAAGGGTTACGTTGCCGGCTATGTCGGTGTACTCCGGGCCGTAGGTCACCCTCCCGTCCGTGGTCCCAACCCTGGCCCCCATGAGGGGGGTTGACGTCAGGGAATCTCTCACGTAGAAGTGCAGGGAGGAGGAGGAGGCCGAGACTACGGCGTCAATCGGTCTCCTCGGCACGTTGAACACCCTCACGAGGGGGTCGCCGATTATGTGATAGGAGAACAGGAGGTGCCTGTAAAGGGGAGAGTGGTTTGCTATGGCGATCAGGTTCACCTTCGCCTCAAACGTAACGTCTCCGAGGTGGGGAAAGCCCGCCCTGCCCACGAGGGTATCCAGAAACGGTCCCCAGAAGGCTATGGCGGACAGGGAGTAATCCGCCTTGGCCGCACCCACTGAGGCTATCGCCTTACCCCCACGTACCATCTCAAGGCCTATGGAGTTGTCAAAGGGGTCGTTGATAAAGCAACCGATCCATCCCGCCACGTACTTCCTTGGGGAGTTTATCTGTCTTACACGGTTGTAATCGTAGGCGTCGTAGGCCGAATGGGTGTTGCGGGTCATTATTATCCTGTGGTTGGAGTGGCCTATACCGAAGAGGAAGGTGGGCCTGAAGGAGTTTATACTGTCCCTCACCTCCACCGCCGGTTTCTCGCACAGGTATACCTTATCTCCCACGGTTAGACTCGCTCCGAGGTCGTAGGTTATGAGGCACCCATCGGCGCTGTCCGGATCCACGGTGTCACCCCAGAGGTTGGAGGCGACGAACATGTACTTCGGTATGCTGAAGTCCGTCCGGGTCTCGTACTCGTAAACGGAGGAGACGTAGTTCTGCACGTCCTCTGGAGTACGGGCAGGGTACCTGCCCACGATTATATCCGGCATTAGATCTATGTACCTGTCCCACCTCCCCTCCATGTCGCCGTCCCACGCATCTCCCGTGGGGTTCCAGTCCCCGTCCAGAGCGGAGTAGTAGTAATCCGTCAATTCCAGGTTGTGGAAGTACCTGCCGAACCAGTCAGAGGTGGTGTCGGCAAAGACGGATATGTAGGTCCGAAGAGGCGGAACGTACTCCGGTGGAGCGCCTATAAGGAGGTAGGTTATACCCCACGTCCGGTAAGCGTAGCGGAGGAAGTTCCTTATCCTCTCGGGGTCGGACCTTCCGGGAAAGCTGGCCCTTATCCATTCAACCGTGAATATCTCCGTCCTTATTCCCATGGCGTTCCGTAGCTCTGCGAGGGGTCTCCAGAAGGGTTTTAACTCCTCCGTCGTGAGTATCACGAAGTCTATGGAGTTCCCCGGTACGTAGATGTCCTGAAGTAGGGGGAGGTTAAGCGATGCAAATACGTCCTTCCATACCTTGAGGTTGGAATGGGCTGGGACCTCGTAATCGGGCGTTTCGTGTCCTTTTACGACCTCAAACTCCACCTCCTCGTTGAAGTAGGTACGTCCCCCTTCAACCGTTACGGCGCTGACCACTACGAAGGCGACCTTCCTCCCGCGCAGAAAACCCTGATTCCCCACGAAAACCACCGATTCGGGGTAGTTCTCCGGAAGCACCTTGCGTACCTTACCACCTCCGGGAGTGTCCACCACCTCCGTGTAAGTGAAGGCGTAGTTTACAGGTATACGTCTTACTCGCTTTATCTCAATTCCCCGTACGTACTCGTCGGGCGCGAGTTCAAGGGTAACGACCTTAACGGGAACCTCGGGATATCCCGGGTAGGGTGAAAACCTCTGCAGAGAGTGAAGTTCGTTCCTCTGGAAAAGTACCGTATAGGCGAAGAGAGTCAACATGACGGGTGAATTTTACGGTAGAAATCCGATGGAGTTCAAGTCGGGTTGTGTCGGTGCGGGAGGGGTACGACCTTTATACCGTACGTCCGGGAGAATATGACGGGGTCGTACTTCGGCCTGCCGTGGTAAAAGACCGTCCGGTTAAGACACAGGACAACGTCAGACACGGCGAGGGCATGGCCTATGTCGTGGCTCACCATGACTACCCCCTTCCCCATTCCCTTGAGGCTCCTCAGTATGTTCTCAAACTCCCTCTGGGCGACCGTGTCCAGACCGGTAAGGGGTTCGTCCATAAGGAAGAGGTCCGCCCCCACACCCAGAAACCGCGCTATGAGTACCTTCTGCTTCTGACCACCCGAAAGCTCCTTGAACCTCTGCCCCATATCCGTCAGGCCGAACTTCTCAAGGAACCCCCTGACCGTATCCTTATCTTTTACCCCCATGTAGGCCACATCCCCAACGCTGAAGGGGATGTAGGGGTTGAAGTTCTTCTCCTGAGGCAGGTAGGCTATTCGCCCGTTCACGGTTATCTTCCCCCTGTAGGGGATGAGTCCGGCTATCGCCTTCAGGAGGGTGGTCTTACCGGCACCGTTTGGGCCGAGGACGGAGACCACCTGCCCACGCCTTACGGTGAGGTTGACGTTCTCTAAAACCATCTTACCCTCTATCTCTACGTACAATCCCTCAACCTTCAGGAGTTCCACGTGAAAGATTCTACGGCCGTGTTAGAATTACCCCTTGCGGATCTGCGTACTTTCGTACTTCTTCCCGCCCAACAACTCCTCCGGCGCCCAGAGGTGGAGCAAACTCGTTAAGTGTCTCCATCGCTCCGGCCATGAGGTGTGCGTAATATCGGCCGTCGGAGACGAATTCGGTGGCGAGGATATAGACAGGGGCATTGAGATGATGAGGTACGCACGGGTGTACAGGCTTTTTCATCGGATACCCCACAGACCCCCCGCCATGGCCGAAAGTCCTATAAAGGAGCTCCTGAAGTTCTTCGTAATTCCCGACTCAAGGCTACCCTTCTTCCTCAAGCACCTCGGCAGGATGGAGAGGGTAGTACGGATGGAACGGCCCGACGTCCTCGTGGCAACGGCTCCTCCCTTTTCTACCCTCGTGGCGGGAAGGTACCTCTCAATCAGGTTCAATCTACCGTTCGTCGTGGATCTCAGGGACCCGTGGCTGAACGACCCCCAGCGCCCCAACCGGTGGGCAAAGTACGCCTTAGAGAGGTGGGTACTGAGCGGAGCCGACGCCGTTATAGTGGTGAACGACAGGGAGATATACGACGAGGCCGTACGTTTCAATCGCAACGTGTACCTTCTGGAGCATCCCTACGATCCGGAGGACTACCCACAGGAGGGAGAGCCACATCCGGGAGAAGTCCGGGTCTCGTACGTGGGTTCCCTTTTCTCCTCAATCCAGGGGGATCTTATTCGCGGTATATCGGAAAGGCTCCCGCAGGGCTTCGTTCTGAGGGTGTTCGGTCCGGGAACGGGGAGGGTACTCGGCCGCAAGGAGGCTTTCAGGGAGATGGTATCTGCGGATGTACTACTCGTCCTTGATCTTGCAAAGAGAAAGAGGAAGCTCGGTTCCTCCATCAAGTTCTACGACTACGTCGGTGCCGATAGGCCGGTGGTGGTAGTCTCCGAAAACCCCTTCCTGCTCAAGCGGGCGAAGGACCTTGGTCTTACAACCGCACGGCCGGGCGTGGAGGATATAGTGCGGTCTATAGTCTCAGCCTACGAGAGGGGAACGGGACCCAACAGTAGGAGAAGGGAACTTCGCCTTGACGTGGCCTGCTGCAGGCTGAACCGTATACTTTACCGGGCAATCAGCACTCGCAGCTCCTGAGGACCATGAGATCCACGTCCTTAGGTACGATGGAGGTGTCTGCCCCGGTACATACGACGATTATCCTCGTGAGTATACGGACTCCCTCAACGTCAAACTTCTTCGTATGCCTCTCAAGGGCCTCCAGATGCTCCTGCGTCACCTTGCAGTCGGGAACCACCTCAACGACCACCTTATCAACGTGGGTTTTTTTCCGGCGTTCCACTATAAAGTCCGGGTTATCCGTCCTCTCCTTGTCCAGTTTGCGAATTATCCACCCGTCTTCGTAGGGAAACCTCTTGCGAAGGTTCGCCTTGACGTAGGGGTACATATCAACGGCTCTCATAAAGGCGGGTATTATACGGGAGAGCAGGAGACGAAAACATCCCGTCAGAACCCAACCGGAAATACGTTCCCCTGCCAAACGCGGTGCGAAAATACAAATGTATATGCATAAGCGCATTTCAGGTATAGAATAAACCACTATGAGGTCATGGATAAACGAGTTTAAAGAGTTCGTTCAGCGCGGAAACGTCGTGGACATGGCCGTGGGTATAGTCGTGGGTGCGGCCTTCGGAACGGTGGTGAAGTCCTTCGTACAGAACGTACTTATGCCTCCTATAGGTCTGCTCCTTGGAGGTACGGATTTCTCCAACTTCTTCATTCTCCTGAAGGAGGGTACGAAGCCCGGCCCGTACCAGACCCTCAAAGCGGCGCAGGAGGCTGGAGCCACGGTTCTGGCTTACGGTCAGTGGATAAACGACATCGTGAACTTCCTTATCATAGCCTTCGCCATTTTCCTGGTGATAAAGGGCATGAACGCTCTGAACCGGAAGAAGGAGGCCGAGGCCCCTGCCGCTCCCCCGGAGCCTCCGGAGGAGATAAAGCTCCTGCGGGAGATAAGGGACGCCCTGAAGGGCAGGTGATCAGAAGGTCGCCCCTATCTGGAAGTGGGGGACCCATCGGTGGGAGGGGTCGTCAAATCCGTATCCGAGGTCTATCCCCATTATGCCGAGCATGGGTATCTGGGCGCGGAACCCCACTCCCGCACTCTTTTTAAGATCCCTTAAGTTGACCGTCCTCGGCTCCCACCAGGCGTTCCCGGCCTCCGCGAAGGCGAGGATGTAGAAGTTCTCGCTCGGCCTTATGCGGAACTCGTAGGTGAGTACGGTGAACACCTTACCCCCTATGACGCTTCCACCGACGTTCGTACCCACGCTTCTGAGGTTGTAGCCCCTGAGACCGTAAAAGCCGACGTCTCCGAGGAGGAAGTACTCAAAGAAGGGTATGTCCTTGTCGGTAGTTAGTCCCGTCAGGAGACCTCCCCTCACCCTGAAGGCGTTTATGAGCTTGTCCCCGCCGAAGAAGGGAAGGGGTTTGAAGGCCTGTACCTCCGGAAAGTGTCTGGTGAAGCTCACGTCCCCACCCATAGGGCCACCCACCAGGTCCAGCTCGTAGGACACCCTGTAGCCGTTCATGGCGTTGAATATCCTGTCCCTTGAGTCGTAGTAAACGGTTCCGGATATGGTACTCATGTAAAGGCCTCCCTCCTTCTCCTGCCAGTAGTCGTAGAAAGGCTGCCCAGCGTACTTGGGGTTGATGTCGTAGAGCCTTATCCTCTCAAACTTATAAAACCCGTTAACTCCCCAGTAGGTTCCGAATATACGCCTTCCGGCGTTCACCTGAAGACCGATGTTGTTCTGCCAGTAGTCAAAGTAGTACCCGGTCAGGTAATACACGCTCGCACCAACGCTCGTCGGCTCCCCCCCGAACCACGGCTCCGTGAAGGAGAGGCGGAAGTTCTTCCTCCAGCTCCCGTACTCCACCACCACGGCTATGGACTGTCCCCTTCCGAGGAAGTTGGGCTGCTGGAAGGAGAGGTTCCCGAATAGACCTTCAAGCTGACTGTAACTGACTCCGGCGCTTATCTGTCCCGTTGGCCTCTCCGTAACCCTCACGTTCAGGTCTATCCACAGGGAGTCTTCGGGAACGGGGGAGAAGTCCGGCTGAACGGCCTCAAAGTAGTTCAGGAAGTACAGGTTCCGTACGCTCCGCATCAGCTTGGCCCTTGAGAAGTACTCACCGGGAAACATCCAGAACTCCCTCCGTATGACCCGGTCGTAGGTACGGGTATTACCGTAGATGTTAACGAGGCGGACCTTCACCCTCCAGTTCTCGGTTATGTTGAACCTGTAGTCTATATGGCCGTCCGTACGCTTCGCCTCGTCCTCTATGCGGGTGTATATGTACCCGGAGTCGGCGTAGAGGCCCATTATCTCTTGCTTTATCAGGGAGTACTTCTTTACGGAGTAAAGGGAAGGGTCCAGAGCGTGGGGCGCCTGAAGCCAGAAGCGGTACTTCAACCACTCAAGGGGGTTAAACTTTTTTTTTACCCTCTCAACCACCGAAGTCAGGACGGTGTCGCTAAATACTTTGTTTCCCTCAAACTCAAACTTCCCGAAGCGGTACTTTTTGCCTTCGCTCAGGAAAACCACCAGCCCCATAAAACCCTTCTCCATCCTGTAGGTACGGAAGGAGTCAACCCGTGCGTCCGGAAAACCGTGGTTGTGGTAGAACTCCTCTATCCTCTTGAGGTCCTCCTCCCACCGATCCTCATCAAATATGTACCAGCTGGTGAACCTCATCCACCACCGGTAAGGTTTCGTGTGTATTATCCGGCTCAGGGTACGGTCGGAGTAGGTCTCGTTCCCCTTGAAACGTATGAACCCCACCTTGAACTTTTCCCCCTCCTTAACCTTGAACTTTATCTCCACCTGCCCTTTCTTGTCGGGCTTACTAACCTCGTACTCCACCTGTACCTGCAGGTAGCCTTTCTGATGGTATATCCTCTCTATCAGGCGCTTCATCTTGAAGAGGTTCCTCTCCGTAGCCGCCCTGTTCTTGAAGAGCTTTTTCAGGGTGTCCGTGAAGACCTTACCCTTAACTTTCTTCGCCCCCTCTATCTTGAACTTCTTTATGCGAGGGGCTTCCTTCAGGTCAAAGAGGAGGTCAAGGGTGTCTCCACGGAGCATGCCGAGGACCCTGACGTCGTCAAATATTCCGAGTTCCCATAGGCGGTTCAGGACGTCCTTAAAGTCCATCCCGGTGATCTTCTGGCCCTTTGAGAGCTTAACCGCGTTCCGGAGTACCTGATGGTTGGTCCACTTCACACCCATAAACTGGATCTCCCCGAGGTAAACGGTTCTGGGGGTGGTGTCCATACCTGCCCCCTGCATCTGTCCAATCAACAACAGGATCATGGACGGCTATTCTACCCCCGTAAAAGGTGTTTTACCGGATCTTGCAACAGGAAGGTATTTGGGACGTATTCTACTGTATAATACGAACGATCATGATCCATTTATCCGTAATTGCACTATCGGGTGTATTAACCGAAGGGATCCCTTCCTTCGGTGTTACTGCGGTTCCTTCCCTTTATTACAGAGAAGTGCTAAAGGGGAACTTCGTGGGAGATGCCGTATCCTTCTGGAGTAGCGCCACATATCAAACTTTCAATATCACCGGTATTCCTGCGGGTGCCACGGTAGTAAAAGCCCTTCTCTTCTGGGGATGCGAGTGCAATCGGATCTTGCCAACATCACCTTCGCTGGCAACCCGGTAACGGGTACGGCGGTGGCTACGACCGCAACCCTGTGCTGGGGAACGAACTATTACATAAACTACGTGGCCGACGTCACCCCCTACGTCTCTGGCAACGGAACGTACACCATACGGGTTCCGAGAGCCTTAAGTGCCACGCCCGGAGCAGACGGGGCCACCCTCTACGTAATATACTGCGATCCGGCCGAGACGACGCGCACCATAACCGTATACGCGGGTGCGGAGTTCGTCAACAGAGCCTCGGCAACGTGGACGCAGAGCGGTTTCACGGCCACCACGTCCCCTCAGGCGAGGGCATCCCTCACGGTAGGCGATCCTCAGGATGGGCTGTACAACCCCGGATACTTCAACGGAAACTACATAGGCTCCTTTGACGGCTCCGTTCCGGGCAACCACTACGGCTATTGGGAGGCCGACGTGTCCTCGTGGGTGTCTCCATCGGCTACGTCAGTATCCTGGGAACTCCGGTCCAGTGGATCCGACTGTATATCTCCCAACGTCAGCGTTCTCGCTATAACCTCAGTGGATACGGAGACCTTTAACTGCTCGAGCGGGTACGACGACCCCACCCTGGTTGATGAGTCGGGAAGGGTGGTCTCCCGCGGATACTTCTCCGTGTACGACGCCTCCGGCCGACTCCTCTATTCCGGAAACGGTCCCTATACCCTCACGAAGGGCATATTCTTTATCCTGAGCGAGGGGAAACTGCGGCGCGTTGTAAGAAGGTAACCAATCCGCTTGCACCCGGGGGGTCTCATGCTTTAAAATAACGTCCGGCTATGGTGTATACGTTTCTACTATCTGCCGTCTCTTTCATGTTCAGGTACGGAGGCAACAGTACCGACGAAGGCTACGCTGGCATGAATACGGCCGACGGTGGCTTCATCGCTGGAGGTATATGGGGGAGTTACGGAGCAAACGGGGATTTCGGAATAGTCAAGTTCAACAGTTCAGGTGCGTTCACCTTCGGTAAGACCATAGGAACATCGGATGAGGACAGGGCGTACGGGCTGGCAGAGATATCTTCAGGGTACGTTCTGGCCGGAAGGACCCTATCGTCCCTCGGAAGCGGAGGGTACGACGCCCTTATTGTCCTCCTTGACCCTTCGGGGAACTTCCAGTGGGCCCGGTTCGTAGGGACGTCGTACAACGAATACCCTTACTGGGTTACCGAGGACAGGGATGGGAACATACTCGCAGGGGGGTACGCCGTCTCCTTCGGGAACGGAGTGTGGTTCGTCAAGATGGATCCCGCGGGCAACCTGGTGTGGTCCAGGTCCCTGGAGTATACGGACCCTTCCATAGCCAGAGAGATAAGGGTAGACGCCGACGGCAGGTACGTTTTCGTAGGGCGTGTGGGCCCGGGATCCAACTACGACGGCCTGCTTATAAGGGCGGACAGTTCCGGCACCCCCCTCTGGTCCCTCAGGCTGGACTTCGGCGGTGAGGACCGTTTCTTCTCCGTTGATCAGGCTCCCTCCGGGGACTACTGTGTGGCCGGGTACACCAACGCAGACGGCGATTACGACATCCTCGTCCTCCGGGTGGACACCCTCGGGAACGTCCTCTGGGTCAGGAAGATCGGGGGGGCCTCGGACGATCAGGCCTTCGGCGTGGCGGCCTCGTCGGATGACGGTTGCGTGGCCGTGGGTTACACCTTCTCCTACTCTCACGACCTCTTCGGGTTTGAGGACGCCATAATAATGAAGTTTGACGCCTCCGGGAACCTCCAGTGGTCCCGCATATTCTGGAGCGAGAACTACGGGGACGTCGGAAACAGCGTTTACAGGTCCTCCGACGACGGCTTCTTGGTCATCGGCACCTCCTACAAACTTCAGGGGTTCTCAACCGTGGCAGACTGGTTCATCGTCAAGTTCCTTGCAGACGGTACGGTATGCTCAAGTCAGTACTCCACGGTTTCCCCTTCCGTTTCAACGCCTACCTACACGTTAGACAACTCGCTTCCCACGTTCAACGACAGGACCTCCCAGACGACGGTCTTAAACGCCTCCGTAACCGTACAGGACCTCGTACCCGATACGGTAACCTTCTGTACGCCCCTTGGCCAGGATAACGACCTCGGCGTGGGCGAGACTAAGAGGTGCGGCACGGATGGTAGGATCCTCGGGATATACTCTTCCGACGGCCGTAAGGTCAACGACCTGAACGGAGGCGGTAGGGGCGTGTTCTTCATCAGGACGGAGAGGGGATGGAAGAAGTACATCAGGAGGTAGTACGACACCTCAGCCACATCAGGAGGAGGGAGAGCAGGACGACGTAAATGACGACGGACAGCCAGCCGGGGGTGAGATGGAGGGCAGGAAGGTTCAGAGAGTACGCTTTGAGGACTATCCACTCAAGGAGGTTGTAGAAGAAGGCCGCCGAATAGGTAAAGGGGTAAGGAAGGAGGAGGGCGAGGATCTGGGAGTACATGAAGGCCGTCATAAGCGGGATAACTATCAGGTTAAGTGGAACGTACAGTACGGCGAACCTGCCGAAGTACTTCAGGGCGAAGGGGATGGAGAAGAGGGAGGCCCCGAATAATGCCCCCACCTTTCCCCGTAGAACGAAGAGACCGGCCACCGCCGAATACGAGAGCCACAGGGAGGGGGAAAACGCCCACAGAGGCTTTACCATGAGGGAAAGCAGGAGGGAGAGGGCGAGGACGTTGAGAGGTTTAACCGGCTTTGAGAGGAGCGAGGCCACCGAGAACGCGGTTAAGAGGGTGGCAGCCCTCACGACCGAGGGAAGAAAACCCACCAGATAGGCGTAAATCCACACGACGGCTGAGGCTACCACCGGAACGTAAACTCCGGGAATAACGAACCTCAGGATCACGACGAGGGCCAGAAAGATTATCCCCACGTGGAGGCCGGATATGGCGAGGATATGCCCCATCCCCGTACGGTAAAAGGCCTCCTTCACCTCCCACTTAAGTTCCCTGACACCGGTTACGACGGAGAGGGCGAAGGCGTACTGCTCTTCGGAGAGGGTACGTTTGAGCAACAACTTACTGACGGCCTCGTAGAACCACTTTACCCCCTTCTTCACATAGGCCTCGTAGACCCGGAGGGTGTCGTTCCTTAAAGCGCCCCTGACCACGACCTCGTCCCTCGGAAACGCCGGCCTATCTCCGGCGAGGACGGTTATATCTCCACTCCGGGCCTTCACAAGATTCCCGTCCGTTATCCTGTAAACGATCCGTCCCTTTCCCCAATCGTATACGCTGACGATGTACCATCCCTCCCCATCCCTGACCTCCTCACCCGTGCCGAGGACGGAGTACGCGCGCAGAAATCCAAGGAGAAAGAAGAGTAGAGGGGGAAGAGCGTAGAGGGGTTTGCGGAGAAACGGTACCGCTACCGGAATAAGGACGACCCACAGAAGAGGCTGGAAGAAGGAGAAGATACCCGCAAGAAAGGCGAGCGATACGACTACGGGGTAATAGATAAACGCATTCTAAGGGTGCAGGCGTCTACCCGTAGTGCGACCGTAGAATTCCCCCGGCTTGAAGAGGATACTTCTCGTAGCGATGATCGTGCTGGGAGTACTCTGGGGGTGCAGGTGGCCCTATCCACCGGAAGGGAGGGTAGGCACCTTCGTGTGGTCCACCGAGATGTGGGCGGATACCCTTGACTCCTGCGTCTCCTACATAGATTCGGTTTACAAGGGTACGGACAAGTTGGGGCCGGGTGTTAAGAGCGGCGTGGTCTGGCTCGTGGAGAACGACGTGAGCGACACCGCCTGCAACCGCTTTGGGGAGGACCCTGAGATACACTACTTCAAGAGGGACGACAGGGTAGACTACCAGCACAGACGACTGTTCTTCAACTACGATACGGCCACAGGTGAGCCGATAGTCGCCCCCGGAGATAGGTACTCCCTGTGCGCAGCCATAATAATAAACGGCGAGTTCCTGCACCGCTGGGGTCTCAAACTGGTTATGCCCAACCCTCCCGACAGCTCCTTCCTTGACTCCATACCGGACGAGGTGGTGCTCGGCCAGCCCTACACGATAAGGTGGTCCCCCGATACCCTCGCCAACTCCTACATGATCCGCTTTATCGGGTACGACGACTTCAGTTACTACTGCTACGTTGAGGAGATAGTGGACACCCCCGTGGTCACCTTCGCCCTTTACGAGGCCATACCGGGAGCGTGCGTCCTAATAGACCCCGAAACCGGAGGGTTGAAGGACAGTCTGCGTATTGACATAGTCAACCTTTACCGCCTCACCTACGACTACGGCGATATGTTCGGTGAGACCCGGAGTATGGGGAGGTTGACGAAGTGGGTAAAGTTAAGGGCGCCCTCCTCCTCCCGCTGATACTCTCTTTTTCCTGTATTGAGAGGTTTGAGGTGGTTGAGAACTCCCCTCCGGCCATTCCGGAAGGGAAAGGGGGGGTGTGGGTACTTACGACCCTCTCACCGGAGCTGTGGTACGTTGGGGATTCGGCCGTCAGGGTACTCTTCGCCGGGATGTGGGCCAACGACCTCACCCTCCACGGGGACACCCTATTTATAACGAACTCCGGGGACAACAACGTTCTGATCTACGATCTATCCACCGGTTCCGTGGATACGTTGAGCGTGGGTACCGGAAGGAATCCGTGGTCCACGGCCTACGATCCGAGGACGGATAGGCTCTTCGTCTCCAACTTCCTGACCCACACCGTATCCGTGTTTGAGGGCGATGCCCGGGTGGCCGAAATAGACGTCGGACCCAACCCGGAGGGCCTGGCTTTGGTGGGGGATCGGCTGTACGTGGCCTGCACCGGGTACTCAGACGGTTACCGCAGTCGCCTTTACGTCGTCTCTACGGATGATCTGAGGGCTATTGATTCCCTATTCTTCGGAACCAACGTTCAGGTGGTGGTGGCCGATCCTGAGGGGGACGTTTACGCCGTGGCCACCGGGGATTACTCCTCCCGCGAGGGATGGCTCTTCAGGATAAGGGATGGACAGGTAAAAGACAGCGTATTCGTCGGCGGATCTCCGGGGGATGCCTGTCTGAGGGAGGACGGCAGGTTGTACCTCGCGGGATGGTCGGGTAGGATAACCGTATACGACTGGGCGTCGGAGAGTGTTATAACGCACCACGATACGGGTCTTAACCTTATGGGATGCGGATTTAAGGGGGATACCCTGACCGTCGCAGACTTCGGGAACGACAGGGTGGTCCTTATCAGCGAATCCGGCGAGGTCGCCGGCGCTTACGCCGTGGGGGACGGCCCCATAGACGTGGTGCCGGACGTGAGGTGAACTATTCGGCTACTTCGGAAGGAAGATGTCCAGAACGCCCCGCTTTATGGCTATCTCCGGTATGGCCTTGACGTAGATCCGGACGTCGTAGGTTGAGTACCCTCCGAACCATGACCACCTCGCCTCCAGCTTCCAGCAGTGGAGGTCCCTCGCGACGCTCAGGCTCTGGTCAAGGTACTTCCTGTTCGTAAAGTCGTACGTGAAGGAGTAGTCCACGTACCAGTAGGGAGTCGGGCTGCCCGATATACCGAAGCGTACCGTACTTAGCGGAGGCTGACTGTAAACGGGGAGAGAGTAGGAGTAAGAGAGGCCGAAGGTCCACGGTGAGGGGGTGGGTCTGTTGGCCTCAAGGACCTCCTCCTCGGTTAAAGTCGTATCCGCCTGAGCAGTATCCGACCTGAGGGTATCAACCGTATCCTTCGCCTCCACCCTGCCCTTTACCAGTTCGTTCAGGTTGAAACGACCGAGGTTCACGATGACCTGACCTGAGCCGAGGCGGCCGTTTACGTGGTCGTAGGTTCCGGTCGCGACTATCCCCATCCATCTGGCCGGATTGGTCCGGGCCGTGAAGGAAACCGGTGTAAACCTCTCCTTAAGGGGTCTGTTCTGCAGGGTATCGGAGAATACGTAGCTCGTTGATGCGGACCACTGGAGGAGGGTCTTCACCTCCTTTACCGTATCCCTCCTTATTCTGTACTCGTGGGTGTTGTCCACGGAGAAGGTGAGGCCCTTACTCTCTCCCGGTATTCCCATTATGGAGTCCGCGACTCTCCGATAGTAGTAGGAAACCGTGGGCTTGAAGATGTGCCGGAACTTCTCCACTGGCCCGAGACCGAAGAGGGAGACGCCGTAGAGGGTTGTGGAAAGGGGTATGGAAAAACCGTACCCCTTCCCGAAGACGAACCGACCGCCGGCCGTATCCTCTCCGAGGGTGTTCAGATACACGTTTGGGGAAAGGGTGAGATGGAACAGGGTGTACGTCGTACTCAGAGAATGGGAGGTGTTTAAGCGGTTTCGCAGGCTCTTTACACCGGAGGAGTCGGTTTCCTCCCTCCTGAAGGACAGGTTGTTGGACAGGGAAACGCCAAGATAGGTTATCGGCAGGAACGAGAAGGACAGTTCCGGGAGGGTCCTGCGGGTTATATCCCTTATGGGGTCGTAGCGGTTGTAGAGGTTCATGGAGAACAGGCCGGGCTTGAAAGTGCGGCGCAGGGAAAGGTAGGACACCAGTTCGCTCTGCACCCACTGATCCGGGACCTCGGCGTAATCCTGAAAGTAGCGGGAATCGGATACGAAGTCGGCGTGGGCGTTCATGTCAAAGCCCATTACCTGCTGCGAGTGATCCCCCTTGAGACTCCACCTCCTCACGTTCCCCCCTTCGGCGAGGTCGTAGGCGTACGTCCCCGTGAACCCACCCTTGAGAAGTTTGTAAACGTTGTACCGGTAGTCCGCCCCGAATCTTACCCCCCGCTTCTCTATGATGTCGGCGAAGAGGGTTATATCCTGAAAGTTGTTTACGGCCAGATAGAATGCCAGATTACGGATGTAGAGGCCGTCCCTCGTACTGTTCCCGACGGAAGGGGGAAGGAAGCCGGAGGAACGCTCCTTGCCCGCGGGCATAAACCAGAATGGGGCGTAGAGGAGCGGTATATCCCGTATGTAGAGTATCAGGGGTTTGACCACTGCCAGATCCCCCTTAATTACCCTCATGGTGCGGGAGACAAAACGGTAGTGCGGTTTCGGAAGTTCGCACGTCGTGAAGTACCCGTTGTAGGTAAATATGGAGTTCTCGGACACCTTGTATACGGTATCCCCCACTATCCAGCCCTTCTCAACGAACGTACGGCTCCTGCTGGCTATACCCGTCTGGCGCTTAAGGTTGTACTTCAGGTACTGTCCGGTTATCCTGGTCTCCGTGGTCTTCAGGACGAAACCCCCGGACGCTTCCACCACGTCGGCGTATCGCCAGTACTTTATGGTGTCCGCCCACAGCTCCGTTCCCTCGGAGGTCTTCACGTAGGCGCTGTCGTACAGTACGACCAGCCCGCTGTCGGGGAAGTACTCAAGGTAGCCCCCTCTGAAGAGGACCTCCGCGAGCAGGATGGGGATCATACGCCGAACTTGATGTAATAACGCACCCCGAGGTATAGAACGGGGTAAGAGGACTTCTCAACCTTCTCCTCCCCCGTCATCATGTCCACCCTGTTCAACTCCGTATTCAGGATATTGACCCCCATAAAGACGTCAAAGTCCACCATTCGGAAGGCGGACTCAAAGTTTATGAGATAGCCCCCGACCTTATAAGATCCGTCCTCCTCCCGCACCCTCCACTCCGTGGTTGCACTGTCAAAGACTCCGACCCTGCGGTCGTACCTGTAGAGGGCGTAGTTACCGCCACCTCCCACGGAGACCATCAGGGAGACTCCCTCCGCCAGATAGAAGTTCATGACGAGGTTCAGGGAGGCGGGAAATACGCTGGTCTGAGTGGTCTGCTTCACCCACACTCCACCTATGGAGTCAGCGTGCCTCCTCTGAAAGTGGTAGTAGCCACCCGCCGAAATGCCTACACCGAAGATATCCGTGAAGAAGAACCTGAAACCCACATCTCCCCCGATCCCGTACCCCGCGTACTTTGAGTAATCCTCAAGGGGTACCCTCAATCCCGTACCGAAGGAGACGCCCATGAGAGAAACTATCCAGAGCATAGGGAAGATTTTACGGTCGGTATGCGGTTCAATGGCGAGTTGAATACCGGGAATTACTACGGGGCTGTCCAGCCTCCGGGACGTGTCGGCCGCGTAGGGTATAAGGCCCGGTTCCTTCGTCTTCCTTCTGAGTAACCTCTATGCACGTACCACCTGCCCACGCCCTGCAGGAGTCGGCCACCTCCTTAAGAGAGAAAGGACATCCTTCGGGCAGCCTCAACGGTGCCGAGGGAATCGGGCCGGTACTCGTACGCGTCCACCTTATCCACGCACACCCCTGAAAATCCGGCCTCCACTATCCTCCTGAGGTAGGCCATAACGATCCTCCTTCAGTCCTCGTGTCAGTACTTCACCGCACGGTTCCCTTTCAATTGGGGGTAATCGCAGTACCAATCCGGCAGGATAACCTTCAGCCACCCCTGCGCTCATGGAGACGGGGACTTCCGCGTTCGTCAACTACTCCTGCGAATTCCCCGATAGTGTACTCTTCCTGTTCCCTGCTGTCCTGTGATGCGCCCATCATTCCGGGATGTAACACGGTGTTTTTATTATCCCACGTCCACGATATCGGCCTCTCTGGTGAACCTCCTCTCAACGCTCTTTCGCAGTAGGACGTTCTCCGGCCTTTTGAGGTAGGGGTCGTTGCTCAGGATATAGCGGGCGTCCTTGCGGCAGACCTCGGCCATACGCAGTAGGCGGTTATCCGAGCTTATGTCGGCGAGGCTGATACCCCGGAAGGAGAATTCCCCGTGCTGCCTCGTCCCTAAGAGTTCCCCCGGCCCCCTTATTTTCAGGTCCTCTTCGGCGAGGGCGAACCCGTCTGTTATGCTGGCTATGGCGCGGAGCCGCATCCGGGCCTCGTAGCTCATCCTACGGGGTGCTACCATTATAAAGAAGGCCGGGTCCTCGCTCCTCATGATCCTGCCCCTGAGCTGGTGCAACTGGGCTATCCCAAAGCGGTTGGCATCCTCCACCACCATGTACTTGGCGTTAGGAACGTCCACACCTACCTCTATGACGGTAGTCGCTACCAGTACGTGTATCTCCCCCCTGCGGAACCTCTCCATAACCGCTTTCCTCTCCTCAAAGGACATACGACCGTGAACGAGGCCGATACTTATATCCGGCGGTGCCGCCGCCCGGAGCTCGTCGTACAGGTCCTGTACCGAAGTAACGTCCTCTAATTTCTCCGACTCCTCTATCAGAGGGGCTATGACGTAGGCCTGTTTCCCCGTTTCCCTTATCTTCCCGAACAGGAACCTGTAAACCTGCGCCCTCTGATCCTTGTAAACTATTCGGTTTATGACCTTCGCCTTGAAGGGCCTCTCCCTTATCCGGGAGACCTCCAGATCTCCGTAAACCGTGAGTGCCAGAGTGCGGGGTATGGGTGTGGCCGTTGATACGAGGAAGTGGGGGTAGTGATCCTTCGTACCCTTCTCAAGGAGACGCGCCCTCTGGGCCACGCCGAAGCGGTGTTGCTCGTCCACTATGGCGAGGGCGAGGTTTTTGAAAACGGTCTCGTCCGTTATGAGGGCGTGGGTACCTATAACCACCTGAGCCTGTCCCGTCGCCACCTCGTTCCTTATGCTCCTCTTGGTACGGGCGCTCAAAGAGCTGGTAAGGAGGACGACGTTCACGCCGAGGGGTCTGAGGTAGTTTTCGGCTACCATGAAGAGCTGCTCCGCCAGGATCTCCGTGGGGACCATGAGGGCGGCCTGATAACCGTTCTCAACGGCTATGAGGGAGGCGTACAGGAGGACCACGGTCTTACCCGATCCCACGTCCCCCTGCAGGAGCCTGTGCATGGCCTCCTCCTTCGCCATGTCCTCCTCTATCTCCCGGATCGCCCTCATCTGGTCTCCGGTCAGTTTGAAGGGGAGGTTCTCAACGAAGCGGTCCGTCAGCTCCCCCGTACGCTTCAGGGGTATCGCCCTCCTCCTCCCCAGTCTGGAGCCGAGGTTGAGCCTCAGGTAAAAGGTCAGTAGCTCCTCGTAAACTATCCTCTTCTTACCGAGGATTATCTGATCCGGATTCTCCGGTACGTGGAGGTACCTGAAGGCCTCCTCCCTTCCCGGTAACCTCCGGGATCTGAGGATGTATTCGGGCAGGGTCTCCGGGATCTCAACGCTCTCAAGTGCCTTTCTTATTATGTTTCTCAGGGCTTTTGAGGACAGACCTTCCGTCTGGGGATAGATGGGTATTATCCCGACGACGTCCTTCCCCTCCTCCTCAACCTCCGGGAAGTACATCCGTCTGTTTCCACCGTACACGTAAACCCTTCCGGCGGCGTATATGGTCTGACCAACTTTGAAGGTTCCGAGGATAAAGTCCATGTTCCTCCATACCAGATCCAGATAGCCCGTACCGTCGCTTATCCTTATTACGGCTTCCCTCTTACCGTGAGTCGTAGTTTTGAACTTCTCCACCACCCTCCCCCTGACCACCACCTCCTTTCCTCCGGTCAGGTGGGCTATTCTCTGGATCCTGCTCCTATCAACGTACCTCCTCGGCAGAAGGTACAGCAGGTCCTCCACGGTACGCACACCGAGTTTCTCCAGTCTCTTCGCCCTCTTTGGACCCACACCCTTGAGGTACTTTACGTCCGTATCTACCGTGATTTTGCCCACCTTCGCCCTATTCTACCGGCGAAGTTCATTCAGGTACATCTCCATGATCCTCCCCTCGCACCGGAGTTTGTAGGTCTGCCTATCCTTAGGGGTCGGAGGTTCCTCAGTACACTCCATGGGGACGTTCCCCGATATTCCGAGGGCGTGCATGGAGGCGATGGCGCTCTTTATCCTCTCCCGCTTCGGGTACATCCTTATCCGTACCCTGTCCCGTATCCTCGTGTAAACCTTCAGGATTTCCCTCTCCTTGTCGGTAGCGTACCACGTCATGTAAGCGAGTATCTCCAGATCGCTCCACCTGTTCATCCTGAGATGTACATCGGAGATCGTTTTAAGGTTCAACGGTCCCCTTATTCGGAGTACACGCCTTTCCTCTTTCGTCAGTGGAAGGTCCTTCCTCAGGAAGGGAGCGAGCAGCACTATCCATCGGGCGCCGTTCGGTCTTCCGAGGTATATCTTTTCAGGAAATCGGGGTTTAACTTTGAGGATCGTGCGTAGAAGGTTGAACCTCACGGCGTCCTTTACGGCACCCATAAGAACCCTACGGGGAAGTTCGGCCGTGAGTCTCAGCTCGTTCAGTATCCTCTGGTGGGAGACGTTGGAAATATATCTGGCCGCATCTTTAACGGCGTTATAAAAGGTCTCGTGGTATGAAAAGCCCAGCTTGTGCCTGTACCTTACCCCACGGAGGCCGCGGGTGGGATCGTCCTCAAAAGAGGCGAGGGGTCTTAAAAGCCCGTTTTTCAGGTCCTCAACACCGCCGTGAAAGTCTAAGATGTCCTTCCCGTCGTGGTACAGGGCGTTTACGGTGAAGTCCCTCCTCAGAGAGTCCTCGTAGAGGTCGTCGGTGAACTCCACGTCGGGCAGGGCGCCGGGGTAGGCGTACCTCTCCCTGCGGGCCAGGGTCACGTCAAGGTTCATCCCCCTATAGGTAAGTTCGGCCGTACCGAAACGGCTGAAACGGTTCAGGTGTCCCCCCTCTTCCATCAGGAGATCCACGAACTTCCTCAGGATTCCCCTGCCCCCTATGAGGACGACGTCGCAGTCCTTTACCCTGTAACCCTCACCGTGGAGGAGGAGATCCCTCACCACACCACCAACGAGATAAACGTCAAACTTCCCCCGCCATTCGTGGAACCTTTCCAGAACCTCCCCTATCCTCAAGGGGTGATTCTACGGCTTACCTCCCCACTATCTGCCTCATATGGCTCTGGAAGCCGCGGTCCACCACGTACTCGGCCTGCGTCCTCCCTCCTCCGAAGTTGATGAACTTCTTGCTTCTGGTAAGGGGAAGGGCGAGACCCCTGTCGTAACAGAAGTTCCGGAGTTTCCTCTCCAGAGAGGCCACCTTAAAGAAGCCCTCGCCCTTCATCATGCCCATAAGGGTACGGACGCTCACCTTACCGGAGGAGAACACTATGCGGTTCAGCAATCTCCTCTCCTCGCGGGTCAGGTCGTGGTAGAAGTCCTCGTAGTCCTCCCTCGTCCACGGGCGCATGATCTGAGGGCGCAGCCGGGACTTGATCTCCTCAACCGCATCGTAATTTAACGTAACGTAGTATTTGTCCTTCCCGTAATCTTTCAACCATCCCCAGCTCTCCATGAGCCGGGCCGTATCCCTCAATTCCTTGAGGGGTACGAACAAATGTTTGGACAGATCCTTGAGATTGATGTTGGGATAAGAATCCAGAATCTCGTATATCAACCATTTAGCGCGGCTATTCCCTACATCAGGAAGGATGTTCAGAGCACGTTCCCACCTCATGATATGGGCAGTATACGGGTGACCCCTTCACCGGTGAAAGGAAGTCGTCGCCCATGTGTCGGGTAATCTACGATTCCAGATAGTATACGTCTACCGTGAACGTATTACACATGCCCATCAGAACCTGTACGTCCAGACTCAGAGCCATATCGCAGGGCGTTTTGCCCTCTCTGTTTCTCAGAGTTACGTTTGCGCCGTTGCGTACGAGATAACTTACTACACGCCCGTTCCCCCACATGGCGGCGAGATGGAGGGGAGTATTTCCGTTCTTATCTCTCGCGTTTACGTTGGCTCCCGCGGCTATGAGGTACTTCACCACGTTCAAATGGCCGGCGAAGGCCGCCGTATGTAGTGGAGTAAAACCTTCGTTGTTCCTTACGTTCAGACTTGCGCCAAGCTCCTCCAAAACGAACTTAACGATCCTCAGATTCCCCGTGTCGGCAGCGCGGTGGAGGAGGGTATCACCGAATTCCGGGTCCTTAACGTTCGGATCAAGCCCAACCTTACGGATCAGGTACTTCGCTACGTTTAGATGTTCAAACTCAATCGCGACGTGCAACGCCAGATCGGGAGGGGCGTTTACATAGACCCTCGTAATCCCGTTCTCTATGAGCCGTTTGACCTGTCTCAGGGAACCTCCGACTATGGCAAAGTAAAGGAGAGTCTTCCCCTCGTTAAACGTAACGTCTAACATGTCCCTTCGGATGTACTCATCCACCAGGAGCCTCAACACTTTCGGATAATCCGGGAAATAGAGCAGGGGTATTATCGCCTCCAGAGGCGTATCCCCGACAGGGGAGACCGTATGTACTTCTGCCCCGGCATCTATGAGTACCTTCACAGCCCCGGGATTTCCATTAAAGGCCGCCCTGAAGAGGGGAGTGTATCCCTCCTCGTCCGGCAGGTCCACGTCTATGCCCTTTTCAACGAGTTCCCTCAGACGTTCCACGTCTTCTCTCTCAATAGCCTCAAAGATCTCACGGTTCCCTTTCAAAGTTCAAAGTCTAAAGCGGAAAGGGATTAAGGTATATTATCCACCCTTTCCCCAGTATAATAGCCGCTTATGGAGCTTGCAACGAAAGAGTACGTAGGGGCTAAGTACATATCGGGTCCCCTTATCATAGTTGATAAGGCTAAGGAACTTCCCTACGGAAGCCTTGTGGAGATCATTTTGCCCGACGGCACGAGTAGAAGCGGTCAGGTTCTGGAGGTTTCCGAAGATCTCGCCGTTATACAGGTGCTTGAAGGTACCCTCGGCCTTGACGCCTCCTCCATCCGCATAAGGCTGGTAGACAACGTCGTAAGGATAGGGGTGTCTAAAGATCTGATAGGGCGGGTCTTCAACGGTAGGGGGGAACCTATAGACGGCCTTCCGCCCATCGTCCCCGAAAAGCGTCTCCCAATAATCGGTGAGGCCATAAACCCCGTAGCGAGGAACAAGCCGTCGGACTTCATACAGACGGGTATATCCTCCATAGACGGCTTCAACACCCTCGTCCGTGGGCAGAAGCTCCCTATCTTCTCCGGCGCCGGTCTCCCGGCCAACGAGATAGCCGCCTTCATAATGAGGAACGCCACCGTCCGTGGCGAGGGAGAGCAGTTCCTCGTCGTCTTCGCTGCTATGGGTATAACGCAGAGGGAGTACGCTTTCTTCAAGCAGCAGTTTGAGGAGATGGGTGCCGCGAGCCGTCTGATCGCCTTCATCAACCTCGCCGACGACCCTCCCATTGAGAGGCTACTCACTCCGCGCTTTGCCCTCACTGTGGCAGAGTACTTCGCCTTTGACCTCGGTTATCAGGTCCTCGTAATCCTGACGGACATGACCAACTACGCCGAGGCCCTCCGTGAGATAGCCGCCGCCCGTGAGGAGGTTCCCGGAAGGCGCGGTTATCCGGGGTACATGTACACCGACCTCGCCACCATCTACGAGCGTGCCGGCCGTATAAAGGGCCGTAAGGGTTCCGTCACGCAGATCCCCATACTCACGATGCCCGACGACGACATAACCCACCCCATTCCCGACCTGACGGGGTACATCACCGAGGGTCAGATCGTGCTTTCCCGTGAACTTCACGCCGCCGGCGTCTTCCCGCCTATTGATCCTCTGCCGTCCCTTAGCCGTCTGATGAACCTCGGTATAGGTAAGGGGAAGACGGCGGAGTTCCACAGGAACTGGGCGGACCAGCTCTTCGCCGCCTACGCCCGCGGTAAGGACGTGCGTCGTCTGGTCTCCATCGTTGGTGAGGACGCCATAGACGAGAACGAGAGGATATACCTCCGCTTCGCCGACAGGTTTGAGCAGGAGATGTTGAACCAGGGGAACAGGCCAAGGAGCATAGAGGAGACCTTTGAGATAGGCTGGAAACTCCTCGCGATGTTCCCGGAGACGGAACTTACCCGTATCAAGAGGGAGTACATAGAGAAGTACCTGAAGCCCATAAAGGAGCGTCTTCAGAGGAAGAAGGTGGAGGAAGAGGAGTAGGTATAGAATACCGTTTGCGTAAGGCGGCAGGCCTGAACCTGCCGCCTTTTTGTTTGTGCCGTCCTTTTAACAAAAGTGGGGAACGTAGCAACCGGAACTATATCCTACCGCTCTGATACACCGTACGCTTTCAAAAGTTTTACGGGTACGGGTATGATGCTGATGGTTTAGAATTGAGAAAGTTTACACTAATTGGATCAACTTAAGGATATTTTACCCTGAGAACAGGGATTGACAAAAGAAATCCTAACCGCCCTGATGGGGGCAAGAAGGGGTTGTGCAGAGGGGACCTCAAAAAACCGGGGGAAACGATCCCCCGGTCCTACTTTACCGATAGGCCTATTCGCCCTTCAGCTTCTCTATGAGTTCCGGAAGGACGTCCTCCCACTTGGCGACGATGCCGTAATCGGCCAGGCCGAATATGGGAGCCTCCGGATCCTTGTTTATGGCGATTATGGTCTTGGACGTACGCATACCGGCCTGATGCTGTATCGCTCCCGATATACCTATGGCGAAGTACACGAGGGGAGATACCGTCTTACCGGTCTGGCCGACCTGATGGGAGTGATCCACCCAGCCGGCATCAACCGCCGCACGGGAGGCACCGTAGGCCACCTTCATACCGGTTGCCTTTGCAAGGGCATCCTTGAGGGCGGGGATCCACTTCTGGTAGTTCTCGGCGCTTCCCATACCCCTGCCCCCGGAGACGACGATGTCGGCCTCGGTGACGTCTATGTCCTCGGGGGACTTCTCCTTTATCTCAACCGGATGGGCGGCAAAGAGGCTATCGTCAAGCTCCACGGAGAGGTCCACGTACTCCGGCTCCGTCTGGTCATCCGTGGGCTTAAAGGCCTTGGGACGGGGAGAGAGAACCACCATATCCCCGTCTACCTTTATGTGGGCGAAGACCTTGTTAGAGTAGAAGCCCTTTACGAATAGGCCGTCCTCGTAACCGGTGAAGTCGTCAAGGATGGGAGCGTTGAAGAGGGCGGCGAGCCTTCCGCCGAGCTCTTTACCGAAGGGCGTGGCGGATAGTATAACGTATTTGGCTCCCTCCTTCTTCTGAGCCTCCTCAATCACCTTCGCTATGGGGGCGGACAGGGGTATCTCCAACCTGTCGTCTTCGTAAACGTACGCCCTCTTTACACCCTTAAGGTTCTTCTCAACCCCTTTGCCCACGACCACGGCAACCACCTCGTCGGACACCATGTGGGCGAAGCCTATGGCTTCAAGCGAGGCCTCCTTTACCTTCCCCTTTACGGTCTCAACGAAGACGAGAGCCTTCATAGTATCTTCACCTCCTCTTTGAGTACCCTTATGAGATCGTCAACGCTCTCAAGGAGTTTAACGCCCTTACGCGGAGGCGGAGGGGTGAACCTGACGATTTCGTACGCGTAAGACGGCAGATCCATCTCCACGACGTCAAGGGGCTTCTTCTTGGCCTTCATTACGCCCATTACGCTCGGTATCTTGGGTTCGTTTAGACCCCTCTCGGCGCTTATAACGGCCGGATAAGGTACCTCCCACACCTCCTTACCGAGGTCGCTCTCCCTTTCCACCTTCATCGTGCTATCCCCGTACTCAACGTTGGTGGCGTAGGTAACGAGGTTGTACCCCAGAGCTTGAGCAACGTAGGGAGCGAGGGCGTAGGTGTAGTCGTCTATGGTGACCTTACCCATGATGATGAGGTCGGGGTTCTCCTTCTTCGCTATCTCTGCTATGGCGTATCCAACCTGCGAGGGGTTCAGCTCCCAGAACCTGTCGTGCTTAACCAGGATCGCCCTGTCTATGCCCATGGCCAGGGCGCGGCGGAGCTGCTCGGTGGATGCATCGTCCCCCACAGTCATAACCACGGTTTCTCCCCCCTTAGCCGACTTGATGTTAACGGCCTCCTGAACTGCAAATTCGTCGTAGGGGTTTATGATGAAGGCCAACCCCTCCCTGACTATGTCTTTGCCGTCGGGTGTCGGCTTGACGACGGCTGCGGTGTCAGGGGTACGCTTTATAAATACCAGTACCTTCATAGGGTGGGGATTTTACCGTTGAAATTTACATAAGAGGCGAGTTTTTCGGCACTTTACATTAACTGCCGTAGACACTACGTCGTTAAACTACGGGTATTGGAATCCATCCGTATCGGTTTACTACACACAATATTCAAGGTTATGTTCCGTACAGTATATACTTTCCTCCTGCCCTATCTGTGGGGTACGTCCATACCTTGCGACCGTATCTCCTCATGTTCGTCCAGAAATGCGGATCACTGGAAACAACAGAAAACCGATCTACGCTCTTGACACGAGGCGCGAAGCCCGCATTTACAACCTTACCCACCTTTCTTGCTTACAAAATTACACTCCTTATAGAGAATGCGGCACTTAAATAAAGAAGTACGATATGATCCACCCATAAAGGGGTGTTTACTTTATTGATCTACGTTTGCCGTCGTCCTATTCACCGGATACCGACCCGAAGGTACGTATTCCAACGAAGTCCAGTACGTAAACCCCCCTACTCTTTCCCGATTCCGGCGTCGGCTCCGGACACGCGTGCATAGTACCTCACCGGAGCGACTCTCTTCCCCAGGGGACCCCTGAGGTTAGCTGTTGGAAACTGTGTTTTCATCCGAAATGATAGTGGATTTCCCCCGTATAATACCCGCCTATGTTTACGCTCTCCAATTTGAGTCCGAATCCGGGAGCCAAGAAGAGAAGGAAGAGGGTGGGACGGGGTCCCGGTTCCGGTCACGGTAAGACGGCCGGTCGGGGTCATAAGGGTCAGAAGTCCCGTTCCGGTGGGACGAAGCCCATATGGTTTGAAGGGGGTCAGACACCCATCTACAGGCGGATTCCCAAGAGGGGCTTCACCAACCCCTTTGCTAAGGTGTACGACGTGGTTAACCTCTCCCAGATAGAGGTAAAGTTTGAAGAGGGGGAGGAGGTAAGTCCGCAGACCTTGAAGGAGAAGGGGTTGATAAAGGGAAAACTTGAGGGTAAGCTTATAAAGATTCTGGCAAAGGGTGAGCTCACGAAGGCTCTGGTGTTTAAAGGTATTCACGCCTTTTCCCGGACCGCTCGGGAGAAGATAGAGAAGGCGGGTGGGAGGATAGAGTAAAATGGAGAGGCTGTGGAGGTCCCTGAGCGGTCTATGGGAGATAAAGGAACTCAGGGATAGGATCCTCTTTACTCTGGTTATTATATTCTTCTACCGTGTCGGTACTCACATACCCGTTCCGGGTGTGAACTCCCACGCCCTCGTTGAGTACTTCCGCCAGGCCCTCGCCAATACGGCTTTCGGTATGTTTGATATATTCGCAGGTGGCGCCCTGTCGCGTGCCGCCATCTTCGGCCTCGGAATAATGCCCTACATCTCCGCCTCCATCGTTATCCAGCTTCTGGCTGCTACGGTGCCGTACTTTGAGAGGCTCCAGAGGGAGGGTGAGGCCGGAAGGAGAATACTAACCCGTTATACGCGGTGGCTTACGGTGGCCATATCCACCATACAGGCTATCGGTATAACTACGTTCCTCACGAACCTTCCCCCCAGTCCCTCCGGCCAGCTTATAGTTCCCAATCCCGGGCCGCTCTTCGTGATCTCCACGGTCATATCTCTGGTGGGTGGTGCTATCCTTTTGATGTGGATGGGTGAGCAGATAACCGACAGGGGTATAGGGAACGGTGCTTCCGTTCTCATATTCGCCGGCTCACTTGAATCCATACCTAACGAGATCATATCAACCTACACTCTCTGGAGGAACGGCGCGATAGAGACGCCGGCCCTTATATTCGCCCTGACGTTCTTCCTGCTCATAACCGGGGCGGTGGTTGCCGTTACAGAAGTCCAGAGGAGAGTCCCCATAAGTTACGCCAAGAGGACGGTCGGTTTAAGCCCGACAACCCAGACGGGGTATCTTCCCCTTACGGTCAATACGGCCGGCGTGATGCCCATAATCTTCGCTCAGAGTATCCTGCTTTTCCCCCAGACCATGCTTACGGGTGGGGGTGGAAACCTGGAGTTCATGTCCGGTATAGCAGCCATGTTCCAGCCCGGCACGTGGCTTTACGATGTGACCTACGCCTTCCTGATCATATTCTTCGCCTATCTGTATACCTCCATCATGTTCAACCCCAAGGACGTGGCGGATAACCTCCAGCGCAGTGGCGCCTTCATACCCGGTGTAAGGGCAGGCGAGGAGACAGCGGAGTACATTGACCGTATACTGACCCGTATAATCTTCCCTGCCGCCATATTCTTCGCTCTTGTTGCCATAGTACCGTATCACGTATCCATGGCCATGAACATCCCCATCTACTACGGTGGAACGAGGCTTCTCATAATTGTGGGCGTGGCCCTTGACCTGCTCCAGAAGATAAACTCCTACCTCGTGATGTACAGGTACGACAGCCTTCTCGGAAAAGCGAAGGTAAGATCATGGAGAACAACGGGTATAGGATAGTCTTTCTGGGTCCCCCCGGTGCCGGTAAGGGAACTCAGGCCTCCCTTCTGTCTGAGAAGTACGGCATAAAGAAAATATCAACAGGAGATATACTCAGGGAGGCCGTGCGTAAGGGAACGGAACTGGGAAAGAAGGCAAAGAAGTACATGGATGCCGGGGAGCTGGTGCCGGACGATATCATAATCGGCCTTATAGAGGAGCAGATACAGGGGGTAGACTCCTTCATCCTTGACGGTTTTCCCCGTACCATGAAGCAGGCTGAGGCTCTGGACAGACTCCTTTCCGAAAGGGGTAAACCTCTGAGCCACGTTATATTCGTTAACGTCCCGGACGAGGAGATAGTTAAGAGGTTGACGGCCCGCCGTGTGTGTCCCAACTGCGGTGCGGTTTACAACATGATATATAACCCTCCGAAGAGGGACGAGATCTGTGACGTATGCGGCACCCCTCTGGTGCAGAGGTCAGACGACAGGGAGGACGTAATAAGGAACAGGCTGAAGGTGTACAGGGAGAGTACGGCTCCTCTGATAGACTACTACAGGGAGAAGGGCATCTTTTACGAGGTGAACGGTGTGGGGAAAGTGGAGGAGGTTCTGAGGAGGATAGAGGGGGTGTTGAGAGGGTAATAATATCAAGAGACGCAATTATTTTATGTCGTTAAGGGTATAAAATTTTTCTTTAAGAATTTCAAATCTCTCATCCAAAAACTTCAGGTATTGGTCAACAAGTTTAGGCACATCTTCATCAGCAATACCTTTACGTATATCTTTCACAAAAGCTAACATATCCTTATTAGTAAACGTTAATTCCTCTATATCTCTAAGAGTTTCTGGGTCTAAATTCATTTCATATATGGTTTTATCTCGTTTTCTTTTGTTAATCTCAGCAGGAAGTAGGGCTAAATTACTGACTGCACTTATAGGAAGTCCATTTACTTTTTCAGCTAAAACTCTAAGACGCTTCAGGGGAATAATATGATCAATTTCATATTCTTTAGCAGACAATTGATCGTTAGCCGAAAGTAAATGAGTATAAATATAGTTTAAAAATAGTATTGAAGTTTTATTTATATTTTTGCGTGCCTTCTCCTTTTTATTTTTCTCATTATTTATCCACTCAGAAAGTAGAGCCTCCCAATACTCTTTTTTCAGAACATTATCGCTGTCATAATAATCACTATGATCTCCATAAACTCTTTCCATGGCTTTTTTATCTCCTGTTCCGCTCCAGAAGCCTTTAATTATATCGTATAAGTAATGGTATGGAAGAGTTCTACGAAGGTTTTTCATGGCAGAGGTCCATTGAGGATTATCATTTATTGTACCATTT
>WFXS01000062.1 GCA_015490465.1 Caldifarciminota bacterium | reverse complement strand
CTCCGGCGGGAAGGATGTTTATGTGAGAGTGAAGGCAAAAGGCATTGGGCCAGGAGGCTACAGTTTAATTACTTATTTATTTTATATCTTGTCGATAGAAATACTCAGGATACCGTTGGCCTAGGAGGAATTTCTTTGAGGAGGTGGGGCATGCCCTACAACACCAACCCATCAGACCCGCGAAACGGCCTTTATTACGCCCACCTCCATGAAGACGTCCAGTCCTTCATCAAAGCCCTGAGGGTGAATAAGGTCAGGGACGAGAATGGCAATGTGAGATATGTGGCGTTCTTTGCGGCACAAGAGTACATGCCTCGGGCCAAGGAGTATATCCATTACTACAACATAGCTGTCATTTCGGAAGAAGGGGAGGGAACTGGTGCTGAGAAAAAGTCTGAGCCATATATGATTGTTTGGAGAGTGCCCGGAGTGCCCGAAGAAATAAATAATGTGTACTTTGCTTCTTATTACAGTAGCGTAAATAAGAAATTCTATTACTCTCTTATGGTCTCAGTAGGAGATGGAAGTAAAGGTTACACACACTTGGGGTTTGTTGACGAGCGTGAAAAGTCACTGTACTGGGTTGGAGGTAATGTTGACCTTGAATTTGACCCAATTAAGAAGGGAAAAGTGTATATTGTCTCCCTTGGCGACGACCAATAACCCCTCTCGTTCCGCCTCAGACCACCCCGAAGTCCTTCGGCTCAAACCCTTCCGGGTTGAGGATCTCAACCTCCCCCTTGTCCTTATACCTGAAGACCATTAAGCCGTTCTTGAAGGCAAACTTCTCAACCCCGTCCTGCAGGTTTATACCGACTACTGCCCCGTATATCCTGTAATTCCTGAACTCCGGGAAAAACTCTAAGAACTTGTCCTTCAACTTCTTGACGAACTTCCTGACGTCTTTAACCTTCAGTGTGGTCTTCGTCTCAACCACAACCACGTACCCATCCCCCACGGCCAGAAAGTCTATCTCAATCTCCTTATCGCCCTTCCTCCTCTTTATACCTTTGCTGATGGCGAAGTCCTGAAAGCCGGCGTTTTTGAGGGCATCCTCTATGTTGTCAAAGATGATCTTCTCGCTGTAGCTCTTCCATACGCCGTTCAACTCCGCCACCGATCTGGTCGTCTTCTTAACCTCAAGGCTCAGCTCCTTGATCTGCTTATAGGCCTCTTTGATCTGCCTGTCGGTTTCCTCCTGCCTCTTCCTAAGCTCCTCCAACCCCTTCCAGAACTCTTCCCTGTAGTCCCTCATCTCCAAATTCTAAGGGAGAGGAGCGAGAGGGGTTCGGTGTAAGGCACATAAAATAACCCCTACGAGTACGTCCTCTCGTCCCGCCTCTTTATCCAGAGCAAAATGATGGTGTCTTCTTGAAGTTTTATCCCTATCCTATAACGCCATTATTTCGTCTATAGACACCAAATTCCCCGTCTCCTTTTCCTCCATCTCCTTCATCAACTCAACATCCTCCCAGAACTCGTCAAATTCGTTAATGTACTTCCTGAAAACCTCCCTCACTTTACCTTCATCGGATAGGACTATCTCCCCCATCCTGTGCAGCACCACCACAGAGGCCAGAAAATCCAGAGCCGCACTGAGGGTGAGCATCGTTTGGAGCATTTCGGCGGAGAGGGTTTCTATGTTTTGATGGAGGTACCTGTCAAGCCCCCTGGCGTTGGCATCCCGGAGGATATCCAACAGGACCCGGAGGTCCTCATCTTCAACGTTCGTAAGGGTATATTCAACGAGATCTTCAAACGTCTTTCCTTTGAGTTCCGGTATCACCTCAAACGCCCGCTGCAGGTGTGGCAATAGAGCAAGTCTGACGCTCATAATCTTATGAACGTTGTTCAACAGCCACCTTTCGGCATCCCCTCCCCCATCTATGGCAGAGGCGAACTCTCTGGCGAGGGACGTAAATTCCCGCAGTGAGGTCTCCAACCCCTCAATCGTCCTTTCTATCTCCCTTCTCCTTGCGTACTCCTTTACGGATCTCTGTAGGTCCTTGAGCAGTTGAACCAGCCTGCTTATAACGTTGTACGGTACTCCCGGCTCCGGAATTACCAACACCCCCATATACGGGTATTATAAACCCGACTACGCCCAATAACCCCTACGGGTACATCTTCTTGCCCGTTTGTTTCAATTCTCCCTCTTCGGGCTTAGAATAGGCGCCCAAGGGTGGCACCGACCCAGGACGGAGGGTCGTCGTCCCCCGGTGCCGGGGACAGCCACAACCGGGAGGAGTGTAAGATGGGCAACCCCACCGTAGTTAGGAGATCTTCCTTCAATTTTCCCTTAGTTAGCGAAATCGGCGACGTCGCAAGTGTCGCCGCATACAGCGCGCAGGTGGGGAAATCGGGCTGCAGAGGTCGGCCCGAAACTTAAGGATAACGGGGTAAAGCCGTCCTATGCAAAGTCTAAAGGTAGCCTTACGCAACTTTGTTTTGCTTTTCAGGATAGCCCCCCTTGAGGTCCTGATGTTTCTGGGGCTGATGCTACCCTCGGGGCTTGCACCCGGTTTCGTGGTCCAGATCATAAGCGAAGGGGAAGTCCTCCGAAGTACCACCCTCCTGATCGTAGCCGTCGCCTTACTCCTATTTATGGACAGCATCACGTACCCCCTGAACGCGTACATTAGCGGTAATCTTACCGAGAAGTTCTCCAACTACATGGCGGAGAGGATCTTCTCAAAGTTGGAAGAGTTTCGGAACGTGGAGCAGCTTGAGTCCCCCGACGTACACAACCGTCTGGAGGTCATCAAGAGCATGGCGAGGTACGCCCCGGCGAGCTTCCTCTGGACCTTCTCCCACATCCTGAAGTCCTTCCTGACCGTATCCGGCATCTCCATCGTCCTGTTCCGCCTGAACCCCGTCCTGCCCTTTACGATCATCTTAGCCGTCCTGCCCTACAGCATCGTATGGGGCCAGTTCTCCTACAAGTCGTGGTGGGCCATATACGACACCAGTCTGGAGAACCGGAGGATGAACTACGCCCTCTCAACCGTCTTCACCTTCCCCTACATCTACGAGATACTCTCCTTCGGTGCGGTCGCCCTATTTAAGAACAGGTTCGGTGAGGCCTACCGTTCCTTCCACGGCCGGATGCGAAAGGTGAGGACGACGTACCTCCTGAAGATAATACCCGCCATCATCTTCGGGGCCATCCTGTCAATAGCAGCGATATACCTGGGGTTCAAGGGGAGGTTCCTGGGTTCAACCGTCCTCTCCTTCGTCTATATGCAGGAGGCCCTCCTCAGCCTGATAGCGTGGTTCTCGGAGTACTCAAGCAGGACCCTTGGGACCTTCAAAGAGCTGGAGAGGTTCATCAACATGCCCGTAAAGAGGGAGCGGAGGAACAGGTACAGGCTCCCGGACGGGGACGTCGCCGTAAAGTGCAATAGGCTGAAATTCACGTACGATGGGAGACGCTACGTCCTTGACGGCATAAACCTGACCATATACAGGGGCCAGAAGGTCGCTTTCGTGGGCCACAACGGTGCGGGTAAGACCACCCTGTGCAGGATAATTCTCGGCCTCTACGACCCGACGGAGGGGAGCATCGGGATCTCCTCCGGCAGGATAACCATGGCCTTTCAGAACTTCGGTAAGTACAAGTTGAGCCTGCGGGATAACGTCGTACTCTCGGATTACAGGGGGGACGCCCACATAGACCACCGGAGGCTGAAGGAGGTCTTAGAGAGGGTGGGCGTAAAGCTCCCGCCCGACACCCAGATAGGGAGGGAGTTCGGGGGCGTTGAGCCTTCCGGTGGGGAGTGGCAGAGGATAGCCCTGGCGAGGACCATGTACAGGGAGGACGCGGATATCGTCATATTTGACGAGCCTACGGAGAACCTGGACCCGGAGGCGGAGTTTGAGATCTTCAACTTCATGATGAACCTCTACAGGGATAGGACCCTTATACTGGTCACCCATCGCCTCTGGAGCGTCAGGAACGTGGACCGGATCTTCGTCTTCAGGGAGGGTAAGGTGGTGGAGGAGGGAACGCACGAGGAGTTGCTCCGCAAAGGAGGAGAGTATGCGAGGATGTGGCAGTTTCAACTTAGGAAGTACGGTCTCAAACCTTGAGGTGGGAGGGGAGCCGTACGGCTCTCTCTCCTCCGCTGGACTGCGGATTTCCAAACGGGAGGTGCTTTGATGCTGTTTGTAATCGCTCAAACTTACATCCCCAAACTGGTAGATGTGAAGATAGACGGGCATCTGGAGGAGGTCTGGGACTCCGCCCTGACCTTCAGGGACTTCCGTCAGCAGTACCCCACACTTGACGGGGACGTACCCTATCCCACGACCGCTAAGGTCTTCTATACGGACAGGGCCATATACGTCGCCTTCATATGCAACGGCAGAAAGCCCGTCCTCCAGAGGGGAAGCAGGGGGGACCTCTCCCCCGACAGGGTATCCTTCTCCCTTGACTCCTACGGCGGGGACGGTAAGAGGTACTACATCTTCTCGGCAGATGCCTTCGGCAACAGGTCGGACGTTGAGGTGAACTCCGGGATGTTCAATTCGCAGTGGGATACGGAGTGGGAGGCGGCCGGCAGGATAACGGAGGACGGCTACATCGTTGAGATGAGGATCCCCTTCAAGGCCTTCCGGTACCGGAGGGGGGTGGTGTGGGGGATAGCCTTCTCCCGATGGACCTCCGACGGGTACCAGATGCGCCTCCCCCTGAACCGGCGGGGCGTGTTCCCGGACATGCAGCCCGTCCTCCTGAACGCCCCCCTCTCGTGGGCCTTGAGCCTTATGCCCTACGCCACCTACAGGAGGGACTCCCTTCGGGACTTCTGGACGGGGGAGTACAGCCTCCGGAGACGTATGTACGGCGGCGGGGACGTAAGGCTCACCCTTGAGGACAACTTCGTCCACCTGACCATCAAGCCAGACTTCGCTTCTATGCCAGAGGGTAAAGCCACAACCCACAGTATAGAGCGCAGTTTATAGATAAAACCCCCATTTGTGATAAAGTCGTTGCAATCTAATTGTCCAACTCCCTCACAAGCTCCCCCAGCCTGAACTTCACCCCTTTCAGAACCTCAACCTCATCCTCCTCACCGTAAATGAATACCCCTCCCTCATCCACAACGACAACCTCCCTCACCTTCGGATAAATCCACACCTGCCTTAGCACCCCCCAATCCCTATACTCCCTCATCTTACCCTGAACGTACTCGGCACTGTCTGAAGGCGATACTATCTCAACGATCAGATCCGGCGGTATCTCTATCGCCCCTTCGGGTATTTCCTTCATTCTCTCCTTTGATACGGCGACTATATCGGCACCCCGCAGAACAAAGGGTTCCTTTGAGAGGAGAAGCGCCACTTCACCGACGAGTACGATATACCCTTTCAGGGCCTTTTCCAGAAACATCCCTATCAGGAGCTCTAACCTCGCATGAAACCCACCCGTGGGCATTTTTTTGACCTCCTCTCCGTTTATGATCTCCGAGACATCGGACGGTATCCTCCCCCTTACGTAGTCCTCGTACGTCCAGAGCTTTTCCCTAACCTCAACGGCCATAGCGCACCCGAATTCTAAAGGTGTTCCCTACATCACCCCCTTAATCTCCATCACCTCGTCCCCGACCCTTACCTTCAGCAGGTAGACACCTCT
>WFXS01000061.1 GCA_015490465.1 Caldifarciminota bacterium | reverse complement strand
ATATTGCCTTGCTGAACTTTTCTCCCTTCAAAACTTGCACACCAGGTTTGAGTGATAATCTGGGCCTTTCAAGGATAGAAGCCCGTTTATCCTTCCATAACGTTTCAACAAGGAACTCGCATAACTCGTGTGGGTAGACTCTGAAAATGCGACCGGACAGGACCCGAAGGGTGTCCCTAAACGCCGTGTAGGGGATGGTGAGGTTATTTGGCTAAGCGTTTAGCAGTTCCCATAAGATTAAAGCGTTCAACGTCACCGACGAATATGGGGAGATTTTCAGGAGGCTCATAGGGAATTTACACACGTACCAGTGCGGGCAATTTAAGACGATTATACTTCGGATATTCGTTTTCAACCAAATTTTGGAAGTTCCTCTGTTGGGATAGTTTAAGGGGTGGAATCCTGCCAGTTATCCCTTTCCCTGTGGGAGTGCAGCAAGCCTACAGAACGGGTATGTTCTATCACCTTAATTTCGGGTCTATAATAGTATGCTATGCGATACGTCCTGCCTTTGTTTGTGGTTTTGCTTCTTGCGTCCTGCGGATCGGGTAACGGAGAGACCGACTACTCCGGAAAGTGGGAGACGGGCTTCGGCTTCGTTGAGCTTGTACAGAAGGGAGACTCCCTCATAGGGGACTTCACCGGAGGAAACACGGGTAAGTTTCTCGGTGTGATACGCAACGACACGGTTTACTTCACCATAAAGGACGCCTCCTTCACCTCCGAGGAGCTGGAAGGGTACGCCGAGATAAGGAGTAACAAGGTCATGAAGGGACAGTATCGCCCCAAGGGTATGAAGGTCTGGGAGGGTAAGTTCTGGATGATGAAGAAATGAACCGTAAACCCCTCGGATACTGCGTAGGTATCCTGAAACCCAACGAGGTTACCTTTACGAGCTTTGACCCACCGAGGATGGGGGAGTTCATTCTGATAGAGTATCCGGAGGGGAACGGGACGGTTCAGGTCCTGGGCATGGTAAACCACATAGAGCGGTTTGACCGCTTCCTCCCCGAGGACAACAACCCGGATCACGTTGAGGCCATAAGGAAGATCTACCGCATAGGTGGTATATTCAGGGCGCGTACCACCCTCCTCGGTCAGGTGGGGGAGGACGGGAGATTGATCCGTTTGAAGTACCCACCCATGCCGGGCGCTCCCGTTTATACGGCCGACCCCGAGATCCTGCGAAGGATATTCGCCGCCGAGGACGACCGGAAGATGGCCCGCATAGGCTCCCTCCTCACGTCTCCGGACGTAGATGTAGGGGTTGATATAAACCAGATCGTTTCACGCCACCTTGCCATACTGGCCGTAACGGGAGGGGGTAAGTCAAACGCCGTCTCCGTGATCCTTGAGGAGATAGCGAAGAAAAACGGTACCGTACTGGTTATAGACGTCCACGGCGAGTACGTTGACGCCGACTTCTACAACTCCGACGGCGAGAGGGTAACCAACCCCATAGACGTCCGTATAGACCTGTCTTCCATGCCTCCCGGGGATATCGCCGCCATGTGCGGCATAGACTTTGACCGGAGCAGCCGTCAGTACTACGTTATGATGGAACTGGTCAGGTGCGTGAAGGAGAACCGTCGCCGCGGCGCCCTGATGAACGTTATGGATACGGATCCCTTCTCCGAAGATGTATCCGCCTCATCCTTCATAGACGACCTCATAAACACCCTCCGTGGACTCATAGAGGCCCGGAGGAGCCGCAAAAAGGACGAGGAGGACGTCGGGGCGGTTGACCTGCCCTGCGACTTCGTGAACACGACCAAACCGGACGAACTCATAGGAACTTACATCAGACTCGTAAACCTCAGGGACAAGATAGGGGACCGCATACAGGATAACGCCACACCCATAGTAGAGCTGATAGGGAGACACGGGGAGGGTAAGATAAACGTTCTGGACCTCAGGGGGCTGGACTACGAGGCGATGGACGTGGTGGTCTCCCACATACTCCTCTCCTTCCTGAAAGAGCGTAAGCGCTGGGTGCAGGAGAGACAGGGACACCTCAGGGTTCCGGTTCTGGTGGTGATAGAGGAGGCCCACATATTCGCCCCAAAGGGAGCGTCCACGAAGACTAAGTACGCCCTCTCAAAGGTCGCCCGTGAGGCCAGAAAGTTCGGTCTGGGGGTCGTGTTAGTGAGCCAGAGACCGAAGGGCTTAGACGAGAACGTCCTATCCCAGATGAACAACTGGATAATCCTGCGCATAGTTGAGCCGGAGGATCAGAGGCACGTCCAGAGGGCCTCCGAGACCCTCAGCGCCGATCTACTCCAGTACCTTCCCGCCCTAAATCCCGGTGAGGCCGTACTTCTGGGGCCCTTTACGAGGGTCCCCCTTCTGGTAAAGTTCAGGCTCTCGTCCGCCCGAAAGGGCGGACACGACATAGACGCCGTGGAAGAGTGGTCCAGATTTACAACCCGTAGATAGTTGAAAAGGGAGAACCTCCCGATATATCTGGCCGGAATTCTGGCCTTTGTAGGAGTTGTAGGGCTATTACCCGATTGGATCCTCGCTCTGAAGCAGCTCCTGTACAACCTCGCGGGTTTTCTGATCTTTCTCCACGTAATCAGGTTCAACATCAGGACCATAGTTATGAACTCAAGGCCTCTGTACTACGTCACACTCGTACTCCTCGTTGCCGTCCTCTTCTTCGGCACTGGCGCCGGAGTGAAGAGGTGGTTCAACATCGGTGTTATGAACTTCCAGCCCTCGGAAATAGCGAAGGTAACCGTACCTCTCTACCTGATAGCCGTTGAAGGCACTCTCAAGCGTATCCTTCTGGGAGGGATAGCGTGGATTCTGGTCCTGATTGAGCCGGATCTGGCTACGAGTAGCGTCATACTGATCCTGACCCTGTACGTGATCTTCATAACTGCCAGAGACCTGAAGGTGGTCGTCCTCCTCTTCTCCATCCTTGTGGCCCCGATCGTTTCCTTCGTGAAGGTCCTGTTCTGGGCGTTCATGGGGCTTATAACGGCCGCCCTCACCGTCCTCAGGGCATCCCTCGGATGGGTGGTCGTGACCCTGGGCCTCGTCATAGGTATAGGCCTTACAACCCCCGTACTCTGGAACAGGGGTCTCAAGGAGTACCAGCGGAAGCGTATACTGGCCATGTTGAATCCTCAGGAGAATAGGGAAGTACTCTACCAGACCTACCAGTCAAGGATAGCCCTCGCGAACGCCGGAATCTTCGGCAAGGGCATAAGGGGGGCAACGCAGAAAAATTACGGCTTCCTCCCGGCCGCCCACACGGACTTCGCCTTTACGTCTATAGTGGAGGTTTACGGTTATATAGCCGGGGTGGTCCTCATCCTGATGCTGTACGCTCTCCCTTTTCTGCTCTTTTACCTTTCCCTCTCGCCCGACCCCTACGTTCAACGCGTATCCTCTACGGCCGGGATGTTCTTCCTGTACCAGACCTCCGTTAACCTCATGTCCGTCCTGGGCCTTCTACCCATAGCAGGAATACCCCTACCCTTCGTAACCTACGGTGGAAGTCACATCCTGACGGAGTGGATATGGCTGGCCCTTTCGTACAGCGCCTACAGATGGAGGGTGGAAACCTGAGTCGTTCATCCCTTAAAATTTTATCCTATGATGGGTAACATTTTACTGTTTCTGGTCGCCGGAAAAGGGGCCGATACGGCCGTGAGGGAGGTGTACGATAAGGGTGAGATAAACTGGACGGCGGGGTTCGTCCGTGCTAAGGGGTACGGTTTCATGGATCCCAAGAAGCCGAGAGGGCAGGCCAGACTACTCGCCGAGAGGGCGGCCGTCGTGGATGCCCGCAGGAACCTGCTTGAGATCCTTAAAGGTGTCCACATCACGTCCAAGACGGTGGTTGAGGACTACATGACCCAGAGCGATATAGTCGTCCAGAGGGTTGAAGGCATAGTGAAGGGGGCGAGGGTAATCGGAAAGCCGAAGTACTACGAGGACGGAAGGGTTGAGGTCGTGGTTGAGGTTTCCCTTGACACCCTCGCAAAGGAGATGGGGCCGGGCAAACATCCCAAACGTCCCCCCGAGAAGGACGTTGAGCCTGCTAAAGACGTTCAGGGTGTGATAATCAAGACCCCGGAGGGTGCGAAGGCCTGCCTCTATCCCCGCATAGTGGACGATAAGGGTAACGTTCTCCTTGACTTCTCCGAGTACCCGGAGGTGAAGAACGCGTGGAGCAAGGCCGTTAAGTTCGTTAAGGGGAAGGTGTCCACCAACGCTGCCGGGCAGATAGTAATAGAAGCGGCAGAGGCGAAGGGATGCGACATAGTGGTGAAGCGGGACCAGAGGGAGAATCTGGAGAAGGTAAAGAAGGTGGCCCGGTTCCTCTTTAAAGCCGGGAAGTTCATAATAAACCTGGTGATGTAGCCGTGTTCCTTGTGGACGCTTACAACCTCGCCTACTCAACGGGTAAGGCCGTAAGTTTTGCCGAAGCCTACAGGATGGCGCTGGAGATAGCGAACGTCCTTCTGAGGAAGAACTACAGGGTGATCTTCGTGTTTGACGGTCGTACGGACACGCCTCACCCTTCCTATGTGAAATTCTCCGGTGAAAAGAGGCACGGAATGACGGCCGACGAGTGGATCGTTGAGTACGTAAAGCGTCACACGGGTGATACCATAAAGCTCGTGACCCGCGACAGGTCCCTGGCCGACAGGGCGAAGCACCTGCACCCCAACCTCTACGTACTGGATCCCCGCGACTTCCTCTCCTTCGTTGAGAGGTTATCCGTATCGGGGAAGGTTTACTCAGGGAAGGAGGCCGTGGACACCTACGACATCCAGACGACCATGTTAGACGAGATGGAGGAGTTCCTATCTTCCCTGAAGAGGAAGAAAAGGAGGAAACGGCGTTAACGGACCTTATCTATCACGTCCCTGAGGTACTTCGGCCATAGGGCGTACCGCTGGTAAAGTACCCGATCGTGTTCCCACCTGAGTCGGCGAAGTTCACTCTTCTTTCTTGAGATCTCGCGGGTCAGGTAGACGACGGTGTAGGAGTTCAGGATAACGCTTATAAGTATGATGACGGATATTATTACGAAGTGGATAACGTGTTTAAACCTCATCTCCGCCTTTTCCTCAGCTTCCGTACCTCTCTGCGAATCCTCCTTCGGGTTTCCTTCCACCTGACCGGGAACGGGTTCGCGAACCTTCTGTCCAGAAGAAGGGTTGAGACGTCCACTTCGGCTACCTTCATGTAGGCCCTCAGTTTTGCGGATCTGCTCCTCGGATTTTCCGATATCTCTTCCTCCGTGGGAACTATAGGCTTTTTCGTTATCGGTTCCACGAATGGGAAGTTCTTCAGGGTCTTTACCGCCCTGTCTTCAAGGGAATGGAAACTTATAACGGCCAGTATACCACCGACCTTGAGGTGTTTTAAGGCCAGAGCCAGACCCCTCCTTAGGTTCTCCAGCTCGTCGTTTACGTATATCCTCAGGGCCTGCCATACCCTCGCCTTAGCCTTGTTTCTCCACTTGGGAGGGTAGAACTTATCAACTATCACCGCCAGATCACCTGTCGTCTTTATCGGTCTGCTATTCACTATCTCCCGTGCTATCAAGCCGCTCTTTCTCTCCTCTCCGTACTTCCTTAAAACTTCCTCAATCTCCCTCACGGATGCCCTGTTCAGGAACTCGTAGGCCGGTTCCCCCTCGTTGGGGTTAAACCGCAGATCCAGAGGTTCGTTTTTCCGGAAGGAAAAGCCCCTTCCCGTCCCCTCTATGGAGAAGGAGGACATGCCGAGGTCAAACAGGACCCTGTCCACGGAGAGGATGCCCACCTTCAGGAGTCCCTCGTCCAGCCTCTCGTACCCCATGTTCAGAAGCCTCACGTTCGTGATGGGTGGGAGGGACTCCGACACTATGCGGTAGGTCTCCGGGTCCTTTTCAAACCCGATGACTATCCCCGGATCTACCTTCTTCGCTATCTCAAAACCGTGTCCCCCGAAACCGAAGGTGGCGTCCACGACCACGAGATGGGGCCTGAGATCAAGGACTTCCAGAACCTCCCGGAGGAGAACGGGTCTGTGGTACTCCCTCAGAGACCTATCCATATCGCCAGCTTTATGTCGTTCCACTCCACCCTCTTGTTCCTGAGGTCGTGCCTAACGGGAAAAACTATCACGTCAACTCCGATGTCGTACCTTCCGAGCCTCTCCCTCTCACCTACGGATAGGACGGGCGTATATGTACTGTCGTAAATGAACCCTCCACCGAGTTTGATCCGTCTGTTGCGGGTTATGTTGGTCTCGTACCTGAGGAGCATGGCCGTTGCGTACTTGTTGGACAGGTATATACCCAGCGAGGACATGCGGGGGTCGGGTAGGGCAATGAAACCGGATACGTCCCAGATAAGCTTTTTTCCCTTTGTAAGGTAGAAGACTCCCCCGCTCAGGTGGGCGAGGTACTCGTATCTCAAGGTAAGGTCCACGCCTCCCCCCCTGTCCTCCGGCGTAAGGAGGGCGTCAACACCGAAGGCCACCCACTTAACCGGGGAGAAGGCCACACCTCCACCGTAATCCCTGAAGTTGTACTCAAAGAGAATGGTATCCACGGTGACGTTCCCCGTAAGGACGTCGTTGTAGAAGAAGGAGAAGGCGAACTTACCCGTGGAATAGGCGATGTAGGAGTTTCCCACGGTGAAGTGATAAGACTCGCCGAAGTCCGTTTGCTGGTAACCGGCGAACCCGTAGCGGTCGTAAGCGGGGACGGAAACGTTCCAGAAAACCATGCGGACGTCGGCTTCCACACGTCCCGAAAGTCCGCTATGGGGAACGTGGAAGGACGGGAAGTAGGGGTAAATCGCAAACATAAGGGGGTATTATAGACGGGTAAGGTAGGCGGTGCGTTCGCTGTTAGAATATCCGGGTAATGAGACCTTTTGAGTTCGGACAGGAGAGGTACGGGAACGTCCTGATCTTAGGCGCGCCATACGCCTACGTCTACGTCGTGGGGGACGTCCTGATAGACACCGGAACGGGTTATTGGGGTAAGAGGATCCTTGAGTTCGTTAGGGAGAACGACGTACCCATAAGACGCGTACTCTTCACCCACTCCCATTACGACCATGTCGGCGGGTACACCTACGTTCGGGAGGTTGGGGAGCATACGACGGGAGCGCATCCCCGGTTCTACGAGGTTATGAGGAAGGAGAAGGTCGTACGCTTCATAGAGGAGATGAACCGCAAGGAGCTCCGACTCCTAAACGATGAGGACGCCGATAGGTACACCTTTGTTCCCCCGGTAGAGGGTCAACCCCTTGAGGACGGTCAGAGGATAGGGTGGGAAAAGGGAGAGATAGAGGTGGTGTATACGCCCGGCCATACGAGAGATTCGGTCTCCTACTACGTACTGCCAGACAAGCTCATGGTCGTGGGCGAGGCGGCCGGAGTACCCAACTCAAAGGGGACGTACATCCTGCCCCAGTTCCTGACCAGCGTCGTGGACTACCTGAACAGCCTGAGGAGGATAAGGGAGTACGACATAGAGATCCTCGGCCTACCCCACGAGATGCTGATAATCGGCAGAAAGGAAGTGAAGAGGTACCTGAGCCTCAGCGAAGCGGCCACGAAGAGGTACGTTGACTTCCTCAGGCGTACGTACGAGGAGTGCGGTGGGGAGTGGGAGTGTATAAAGGAAAAGGTTATGGAGGAGGTGTACCGCAGGAACGAGCTTGATCAGCCCGAATACGCCTTTCTCGCCAACCTTCAGGCCCAGATAAGGGCGATAGAGCGGGAGTTCTACGCTATCTGAGGATTACCCTGTACGTCTGACCGTTAAATCGTACGAACCATATTCCTCTACCCGGCCTGAGCCTGCGACGGCCGTTTACCTCAACCGTGGTTCTCCTCCTGCCCGATACGTCGTACACCGAAGCCGTTCCCCTTCCCGCAAGGACTATTTCGCCACCTTCAACGGAGACTTTCGCCGTAGACGTCCTTCCCTCGGCTATACCCGTAGGCTCGTCCAGTCTGAGAACGAGTATATCCCTGTTCGTGGGAGAGGAATAGGAGCTGGCGCAGGCGTAGATCGTACCGTTTTCCCACACCATAGCCTTCAGGTCGTCGTCCATGGAGTAGGGGGAGTCGTACGCGAAGGTCCAGAGCGTGTCTCCCGTAGTGGCGCTAAGTTTGACTACAAGGACGTCCCTTCCCGTTCCGCCCCCTACGGAGTACCCACCGACCACCACACCACCGTCGGGCGTGATCAGCACCCTCCTGAAAACGTCGTCCGAGTTGAAGGGGCCGTTGTACGTGTAGGTCCACTGGAGGTTGCCCAGAGTATCCAGTTTAACGACGTAGGCGTCAAGTCCGTTTATACCGTTATCAACGTAGCCGACGGCGTAGATGTTGCTACCGTCCACCGTTAGAGCTATGGCGATGTCGTCGTCGTTATCCGCCCCGTTGGCCGTGTACACCCATCTTATTCCTCCCGTCTCCCTCTGGAACTGGGCGACGTAGAAGTCACCGTCCTTTATGCCGGCGACCGTGGGGTGTCCGTTGGGGGCCACGACCACGTCCCAGAACTTTCCGTTATCCGGTGTGATGGTCCAGATCTCGCTGCCGTCCGCCCCCACCCTCTGAACCTCACCGTCCGCACCGAAACCCACGGCAACGATAGATCCGTCCGGCAGGGAAATGGCGTCCGTGTAAGAGTACCCTCCCGGCTGGTACCTCCAGACCTTACTACCCGTATTCCTGTCCAGTTTCAGGACGAACCGACGGCTCGGTGTGAAGAGGTCGGCGCTGTAGGTCTCGTAGTCCGTGCCGTAGGCGTAATAGTGGCCGTCTTCCCCTATAACCACACCGGAGAAACCTTCCCGCCTGCCGCATCCGTCGGCCGAGTCCACGTACATCCATACGGTACTTCCGGAGTCCAGTTTTGCGACGAAGCCACAAGCCTGATCGTCCCCTGAGTAAGGGTAGGAGGTCCCACCCAACACCAGTGTGGAATCCGAGGGGTCAAAGGTGGCCGTCTTCACGTTTGCCCGCCCGTTTCCGGGGAAGGCGAAGATGTACTGCCATAGGAAAGAGCCGTACATCGGATCAAGGGCGGCCGCGTAAAGGGAGTTGCCGTAGTTTCCGGCGACCACAGGGTAGCCACGGGGAGAGAAGGCCATGGAGTAGCAGGCGTCGTTGTTTCCGCCGTCTATCCGTACAGACCAGACCAACGAGGATAGGAGGAAGTACATCCTTCAAATTCTAAGGACGTAGGGTGTACCTCGTTTATCTCCGCCTTCTTGAAAAGAGTACGTACCCGTAGACGGCGCCCACGAAGATGAGGGTGAGGATACCGAAGAGTTTCACCACCCTCCAGACTATCAGGTTGTACCTCCTGTTGGCCGAGTCGTACTGGTAGCAGTAGAGGAGGAAGGAGTTGACTATCTGGCTCTTGCCGATCTTCCCGTCTGCGGCTTCAAGGAGGGCGAGCCTCAAGTCCGTGGCGTTGAAACCACCCATATCGTATATCGCCCGCGAGAACCTGCCGTCGGGCGTGGCCACTATAACGGCGACGGGGTGGGAGTACAGTCCCTCCTTCACCTTGCGGTACCTGAACCCCAGAGATTCGGACAACTTCCATACAGAGAGCGAATCACCGACGGCACACGTGGCCGCGCCTCTACCCAGATGTTCCCATACGGTTCTGCACTTCCTGAGGGCATCTTCAGGTTTTTCACTGTGATTGAAGGAGTATACGAATACGCGGTAGTCCTTCCCCGGTTCCAGATCCTGAAGCCTTCGGGCCGCCTCTATCAGGAGGGTCAGGGTCGTGGTGCATACGACGGGGCAGGTGTAGTACATGGGTACTACGATCACGGGACGTTTGCCATTAAAGAGGGAGGAAGTCTTCAGTTTCCGCCCGTGCTGATCCGTAAGCGTTACGTCGGCCACCTTCTCCCCTGCCCTATCCTCTACCTCAACCCCATCCGTCTCCGGGGGGACGTATCCTCCCATCTGGGCAATTAGAAAAATCATGGAACGATATTTTAAAGCCGGGATTTTTCTCAATTTTACATGGCAGCATTTTTAATAGGGTGAAAGATGCTGCAAATTGTTTGCAGTACCGCTTTATAATCACCGCATGCTTAACCTTCTGGCCCTGTTGCCCGAACGGGCGTCCAAGTACGCTATAGACGTGGATACGGTGTTTCTGGTGATCTTCTGGCTCTCCGTCATAGCCTTCGTCCTGGTCGTGGGGGTCATGCTGATCTTCATGTTCAAGTACCGCGCCCACGATGACGATGAGGGGGACGGAGCCTACATAACCCACAACAACTTAGTTGAGATAACCTGGACCGTTATACCGGCCATAGGAATCTTCGCCATCTTCTTCCTCAGTCTGAAGACCTACGAGAAGATAAAGTACCCTGAGCGCATATCTCTCAAGGTGAACGTAACGGCGCGTCAGTGGGGCTGGAAGGCCGAATACCCCGACGGCAAGAAGCTTCTGACGGGTACGATAGAAGAAGGCAGCCGAATAACGGAGGACAAATACTCTCCCCTCCTTTACGTACCAGCGGGTGAGCCTGTAGAGGTTATACTGACTTCTCAGGATGTGATACACAGCTTCTACGTTCCCGACTTTCGCGCAAAGTACGATGCCGTACCCGGAAGGTACACGAAGTTATGGTTTCAGGCCACGGAACCCGGAAAGTACGAACTCTTCTGCGCCGAGTACTGCGGTATGTGGCACTCCCGTATGCCTGCTCTCGTGGTAGCCCTCAAACCGAAGGAGTGGGAGAGGTTTCAGAAGCTGGACGCTTCTACCTTTAACAGCAGTCTGGCCTCTCTGCCGGCCGACAGCCTGCTCACAATTCTAAACCTACCTGAAGAGGAGTTCGCTAAGTTCGTCGGGAAGCAGAAGGAGGCCATGGCGTCTCTTCCCCTGCACAAGAGGGGTGAAATGCTCTACAAGAACCTGTGTGCCAGCTGTCATACTACGGATGGGAGTAAAAGCGTGGGGCCGACCTTTAAGGGCCTTTATGGAAAGATGGAGAAGTTGCAGGACGGTAGCACGGTGAAGGTGGACGAGAACTACCTTAGAGAGTCCATCCTTGATCCTATGGCGAAGATAGTCGCCGGATATCCCCCGGCCATGCCCCCGTTTCAGGGACAGCTGAACGAGGAGGAGATGCAGGCGCTCATAGAGTTCATAAAGACTTTAAAGTAGGAGGGTGAAAATGATAGAAGTTACAAAGGTTGAAAAGGGTGAGGCGAGGCCTTACGAGACCTATCTGGATAAGAAGGGCCTGATATCCTGGCTCTTCACCCTTGATCACAAGCGCATCGGCCTGATGTACCTCGCCATAAGTATGATCTTCTTCCTCGTGGGGGGACTGTTCGCCCTGATATTCCGCACCGAGCTGATGTTTCCGGGGAAGCAGTTCATGACCCCATACGCTCACAACGTCCTCTTTACCCTCCATGGCGCCCTTCTCATCTTCATGGTGATAATACCCATGATACCGGCCGGTTTCGGAAACTTCTTCCTTCCTATTATGGTCGGAGCCAGGGACGTGGCCTTTCCCCGCCTTAACCTGATGAGCGTTTGGCTCTTCGCTATTGGTGGGTTACTTCTCCTCCTGTCCCTCCTTTTCGGGCCAATAGATACGGGCTGGACCTTCTACACACCCTACAGCGCCAGTAAGGGACTTAACGTCTTCATCGTCTCTCTGGCAGTCTTCATCCTCGGTATGTCCTCAATCCTTACGGGTCTGAACTTCATCGTTACGGTTCACAAGCTCCGTGCTAAGGGGATGACGTGGGGAAGGCTCCCGCTCTTCGTGTGGGCGCTCTACGCCACCAGTATTGTCCAGCTCATAGCCACTCCCGTTCTGGGTATTACGCTCCTCCTTCTCGGCCTTGAAAACATCCTGAAGATAGGTTTCTTTGACCCCCGTCTTGGAGGGGATCCCGTCCTGTTCCAGCATCTCTTCTGGTTCTACTCCCACCCTGCAGTTTATCTGATGATACTCCCCGCCTTCGGTGTGGTCTCCGAGGTGGTCTCCATCCACAGCCGGAAGCACATCTTCGGGTACTGGTTCATAGCCGCCTCCTCCCTCGCGATAGCCTTTATAGGCTTTATCGTATGGGGACACCACATGTTTACGGCCGGTATGTCCCCTACGGCCGATATCCTCTTCTCCTTCCTGACCTTCTTCGTGGCCGTACCTACGGCGGTTAAGATATTCAACTGGGTGGCCACGATGTACAAGGGGAAGATAAGGTTTACGGCTCCCATGCTCTACATATTCGCCTTCCTCTTTATCTTCCTCGTAGGAGGTCTCACCGGGCTGTTTCTGGCGTCCGTAGGCACGGACATACACCTGCACGACACCTACTTCGTGGTGGCGCACTTCCACTTCACCATGGTGGGAGCAGCCGTATTCGCCATATTCGCAGCCTTCTTCCACTGGCTCCCCAAGATGTTCGGTAAGATGTACAACGAGAAGTGGGCGAAGATAGGATGGTTCCTCAACTTCGTCGGCTTCAACCTCACCTTCATACCCCAGTTCATAATGGGTTCCATGGGAATGCCCAGAAGGTACTGGGACTACCCCGTGGAGTTCTGGCCCTATCACTTCGTCTCAACCATCGGTGCCTTCATGATAGCCACGGGCGTTCTCATATCCATAGGTGTAATACTGCACGCCAGACTAAAGGGTAAAAAGGCTCCGGATAATCCGTGGGGTGGGATGTCCCTTGAGTGGCAGATCCCTTCACCTCCCCCAACGGAAAACTTCCTTAAGGAGCCTGTTGTCACCCACGGTCCTTACGACTTCGGTAAAAAGGAGGGACACTGATGGAGAAGGCCGTACTTGATAGGGAGACCCACGGAGGACACCATCCCCACGTTGACGTGGGCGTGGACGGAATGAAGTTCGGGATGTGGCTCTTCCTGATAACCGAGCTCCTGCTCTTCGGTGGTTTGTTCACCGTCTACGCTGCCTTCCATAGCTTGTATCTGGCCGATTTCAAGGCCGCCCACCACTACATAAACGTCAACATAGGCTTCGTAAACACTCTCGTCCTCATAACCAGCTCCTTTTTCATGGCCATGGCCGTGTGGGCCACACAGACCGACCGCAAGCGCCTGGCCTCTATATTCCTCGGTCTCGTCGTACTCCTCGGCCTGGCGTTCCTCTTCGTGAAGTTCACGTTTGAGTGGCCAGAGAAGTTCGCCCACGGCCTCCATCCGGGAGGTAAGGAGTTCATGCACTTCGTTCAGGAGGGACACGTCGGTAAGGCCCTCTTCTTCTCCCTCTACTTCACCATGACCGGCCTGCACGCCCTTCACGTTATAATTGGCGTAGGAATACTAGCCGTTATGCTCTTTTTCGCCCTCAAGGGCAGGTACTCCTCCCGCAACTACGGCCCGGTGGAGGTCGCCGGTCTATACTGGCACCTCGTGGACGTGATCTGGATATACCTGTTCCCGCTCTTCTATCTCATAAAGTAGGAGGTACGGTATGGGAAAGAAAAACGGGCATCACGTAGTGGGACCGGGGGTATACGTGAGCGTGTTCGTTGCGCTCATAATCCTTACGGTCGTGACGGTGTGGGCGGCCAACCAGCACTTCGGTAGCGACTTCATAAACACGGTGATAGCTATGAGCATAGCAACGGCCAAAGCCCTGCTTGTAGCCGCCTTCTTCATGCACCTCAAGTACGACGGCAAGATGAACGTGGTCTTCATAGCCCTCGGTCTTCTCCTTCTGGCCGTACTCATAGGCTTCTCTCTGGTGGATATAGTTAACAGGCCGGAGTACTTCGGAACACCGTAAAATAAGGGGTGCTTCACCTACTCCTTGGGGTGGTAATAAACGAGGTCATGTACGATCCGCGGGGGACCGAGTCCTCCGCGGGTCTCTACAACGAGGCCGTAGAGGTATACAACGACAGAGATACTACGGTCTGCCTTTCCGGATGGCGTATAGGGGACAGGTACGACCTTGACCCCGTGGGGGCTTTTCCGGATACGGCCGTCCTCTCCTCCTGTCCGGGGTGCTTACTTGACGTGTGCATCCCTCCGGGTGGCTTCGGCGTTATCCTTGACCGGGACTACACGAACCCTTCCTCCCCCGACCCTATGCCCTACTCCTTCCCCTCCGGAACCGTCCTCATGAGTGTCTCCGACGCCTCCATAGGCAACGGCCTCTCTCAGGGAGATTCCCTCTTCCTCGTAAACTCATCCGGGGACACCGTGGACGCTGTTGGAAACCTGCCGGAGACGGGGGACGGGGTATCGGCCGAGAGGAGGTCCACTACGCTTAACGTTTTCCTGCCCAGCCGCAGTCCATCCGGCCATACCCTCGGCCTCGGAAACAGCGTGTCCTGTCCCTACGAGGCTTCGGTAAATCTCGTAGGTATTTACAGGTTGGGCGAGGATTACAGGGTGTCTTTCACGGTGAGGAACGGAGGAATAGAAACTGTAAGTTTCAGGCTCGTCCTCTACCGCAACTCCTCTCAGGACTCGCTTCTGAGCGTTTCTCTGGCTCCCGACTCTCTGGACACCCTGACGTTCACTTTCGCCGGAGACGTACAGGGGACGAACGAGGTCGCCCTGAAACTGGACTCGTCCGACTGTTTCCCCGAAGATAACTCGGCCTACGCCCACTTCGTCGTGGAACGTCCCACCCTCGTGATCAACGAGATAAACTACAGGGGTACGGAGTGGTTTGAGGTTTACAACGCCGGTGAATGGCCCCTCACCTTCCCCGCGATGGTCGTGGGAGACGCCTCCGGGAGGTCGGATACCTTCTCCCTGACTGTGGATGCCGGGGAGTACGCCGTACTTACGGGTGATTCCTCCTTTGCTGACAGGTTCCCCGGCGTGGGCTTCGTGTACGTACCGGATATGCCCAGACTTAACGACTCTTACGACGACCTCCTCATAAGCGACGGCACAACCCTTGACAGCCTCAGGTACTTCAGGTCGTGGGGTGGAGATTACGACCGTTCCCTTGAGAGGATATCCCCCTTCCTCCCTTCTACGGACTCAACGAACTGGGGGACGTGCAGGGACCCTTCTGGGGGTACACCGGGAAGGCTCAACAGCGTAAGCGGATCCCTTCCGGAGACCGGCGTGAAGCTGGCGAGGGAGGTGTACGATCCCGGAGAGGACGTGGTGGTAGCCTTTTCGTATCCGTTTAAAGTTGATAGGTTGAGGGTAGTCCTGTACGACGACCTCGGCCGAAAGGTACGGGAGAAGGAGTTCTATCCCCGTAGTCCTATAGGGCAGGTGGCCGTGGGAACTGAAGGTTTGTGGAGGGGTCTGTACTTCCTCTATATTGAGGCGGAGGGAGAAGGAGAAACGGAGAAGACGCGCCTCAGGATGGCCATAAGGTGAGGGCAAACAGCTTACGTGAACGGAACGATGAGGTGAGATCGTTCCTCATCCCCTTTCTAATGCGGATGTAACACGGGCGCGGAACGGGTCGTAGGGTTTAGAGGGCGGCCAGCTCTTTCCCCGTTCGGAAAACCGGTTCTCCTTTCTCCGGATCCAGATCCACTATAACCGTATCGCCCTCCTTAACCTCACCGGCTATGAGGAGTTCCGACAGCGGCTCCTCTATGTACTTACGTATCACCCTCCGCAGGGGCCTCGCACCGTACTCCGGATCGTAACCCTCGTCCACAAGGAACTCCCTGAACCTGTCGGTAAGTACGAGCTTGATGTTCTTCTCGGATAGACGGGAGCGCAGATCCCGGAGCATGATCTCAACGATCTGGAGGAGGTCCTTCCTCTCAAGGGGCCTGAAGATTATTATCTCGTCAAGGCGGTTGATGAACTCCGGGGGAAGGGTGCGCTTTATCTCGCCAAGGAGCAACTCCCTGATCCTGGAGAAGTCAAGGCTGGTCTCTCTGGCCTCTATATCAAACCCCATTCTCCGGGCCTCTTTGAGCCTCCTGACACCTATGTTGCTGGTCATGATGATTATGGTGTTCCGGAAGGAGACCGTCCGTCCAAGTCCATCCGTAAGGATGCCGTCCTCAAGGACCTGAAGGAGTACGTTCAGGACTTCGGGATGGGCCTTCTCTATCTCGTCAAGGAGGACTACGGAGTAGGGACGACGCTTAACGGCCTCGGTGAGCTGGCCCCCCTCCTCGTACCCGACGTATCCGGGAGGCGCTCCTATGAGACGGGAGACGCTGTGCCTCTCCATGTACTCCGACATATCTATCCGTATCAGGGCCTTCTCGCTTCCGAACATGAACTCCGCGAGGGCTTTGGCCAGCTCCGTCTTACCCACGCCGGTGGGACCCAGGAAGAGGAAGGACCCTATGGGCCTGCGGGTATCCTTTATGCCGGACCTCGCCCTCCTTATAGCGCGGGCAAGGGCGCTTATGGCCTCGTCCTGACCGATCACCCTCTTCTTCAGCTCCTCCTCAAGGTGGAGCAACTTCCGGGACTCGTCGTAGGTTATCTGCGATACGGGTATGCCCGTCCACCGGGCCACCACCTTGGCCACGTCCTCTTCGGTAACCACGGGACGGTTGGCCTCTTCTATCTCCTGTATCTTACGCATTATGGCCCTCTCCCTCTCCTCCAGCTGCTCCCTGGCCTGAACGCTCCTTTTAAGTGAGAATTCCCTTATCCTCTTGAGCTTTTCAAGTTCCTCCCGGAGCCTGGATATCTCCTCCTCAACTTCGGGGTTTCGCTCGCGCAGTTTAACGGCGGCACCGGCCTCGTCCATAAGGTCTATGGCCTTATCCGGCAGGTTCCTGTCCGTTATGTACCTGTCCGAGAGTTTAACGGCAGCCTCTATGGCCTCGTCCGTGTACCTCACCCTGTGGAAGTCCTCGTACCTCGGCTTCAGGTGACGCAGGATCTCTATCGCCTCGTCCACGGTCGGAGGCTCCACGTAAACCGGCTGGAACCTCCTCTCAAGAGCGCCGTCGTGTTCTATGTGCTTCTTGTACTCGTCAACCGTGGTCGCCCCTATGATCTGGATCTGTCCTCTCGCGAGGGCGGGCTTGAGTATGTTCGCGGCATCCAGCGCCCCCTCGGCAGCTCCGGCGCCGACGAGGGTATGGAGCTCGTCTATGAACAGGATGACGTCCGGGGCGTTGGTTACCTCGTTGATTATCGCCTTTATCCTCTCCTCAAACTGCCCTCTGTACTTCGTACCGGCCACTATGCCGGCAAGGTCAAGGGCAACTATGCGTTTACCCTTCAGGACGTCCGGAACCTCCCCCCTGACTATCCTCTGGGCGAGACCCTCCACTATGGCGGTTTTACCCACCCCCGGTTCTCCGAGGAGTACGGGATTGTTCTTCTTCCTTCTGGAGAGAATGTGTATAACCCTCTCAATCTCCCTTTCCCTCCCCACGACCGGATCCAGTTTGCCCTCGCGGGCGAGTTTCGTGAGATCAACCGAGAACTGATCAAGCGTACGGGTGTTGCTCTTCTGGGGTCTGCGGGCGAGTTTGCGGCGCTGGTGGGAGGGGCCTTCGTCCAGAGTGAAGCGGCTGGGGAACTCAAAGCCGGAGTAAGGGGTGATGTTGTCGTCGTGGCGACCCAGATCCCTGAGGCGTATTATCTCCTGTCTTACCCAGTCGGCCGTTATCCCGAAACGGTTGCGGAGGATCTGGGAGGGGTAAGAGTTCCTCTCCTCAACTATACCGAGGAGTATATGCTCCGTACCCACGAGGTTACTTCCGAGTTTTCTCGCCTCGTCTATGGCTATGTTAAGCACCCTCTTGGCCGTTGCTGACAGGGGTATCTCCTGAGGGTAGGTCTTCCTTTTCGGGCCTTTGGTAAGACCACGGGTTATCTCCTCCCTCAGCTCGTCAAGGTCAACGCCGAAGTTGGTCAGTATGGTGGAGGCCATACACTCTCTGAGTCGGGTTATAGCCAGAAGGAAGTGTTCGGCACTCATGTAGTCGTGGTTAAAGCTCATCGCCTCCTGGCGCGCTATCATGAGAAGACGACGCGCCTTATCCGTGAAACTTGGGCTTCCCATAAACATCCTCTATTTCACCTCGCTTAAAAGTTTTACCTTCCGTAAGAGCGCCCGAGCATCCTCACGGTAAGGTGAGTCGTAGTTTTGGGCTATATCCTTGAGAAGTTTCTGAGCCTCGTCGTACCTACCTTCGGCGTAGAGAACTACAGCTCTCCGGAAGCGGAAGTAGTCCCTGAAGGTAACGTAATCCGTGGCACCTTCACCCTCTCCGAGCATGCGAAGACCGTCCTTAACACTGCCGGCACTCATCTTGAAGGAGGCACCGTGGGAATAGTAGGTACTCTTCAGGATTGGGTTCTTGCTGTCTTTGAGGAACTTAACGTATCCGGAGGCCGACTTCTCCTTGCCCTGAAAGAGGTCGGCGAGCATCAGATCCACCGCGGCCATCCTACCCCACAGGGTGTTGGGGTAGTCCGTCACAAGTTTCTTTAAAAGGCTGAGGGCACCGGGATCCCCCATCATGGCCCGGACGTACAGTACCTGCACGTCCTCGGCCTTCTTACGGTTCTGGTTCAGGTAATAAATACCACCGCCCACGGCTACTGCAAGTATCACCACACCGAGGATAACGTTATCTCTGTTTTCTCTTACGTACTGCAGAATCTTCTGAATATCCATGGGATAGTATTATAGTCCCGAAAAGTGATAAAGGGGGGTAGGAGGAGGTAAACATGAGCAAGAAGGATCTGCTACGCGAAGCAGAGCGACAGGCGGGCAGCAGGGATGCCCGTATAACGAGGATGAACGCCCTACACAGGGCGTTAGAATACGCCGGTCTCATCCATATTCAAACTGGCAGGGTCCCCACCATAGAGGAGATTACGCAGTACGCCCACCAGTTCCTTCAGTTTATCTACGAGCCGACAATAAAGAAGATAGAGGAAGACCTGAGAGCAGAAGCAGAGAAGGAAGCCGTGACCGTACCCCCACCGCCCCCCAAGGTCGCCGATGCAGATCTACCCTTCTGAGGAGGTGGACCATGAGCGTGATCGTTAAGCAGTTCCAGGAAGGGGATATAACCCTGCGGGAGGCTCTTACTCGTAGCTACAGCAACATATTGATAACGGCCCTGTACACAGTGGTAGGTGGCGGCACGATCCCGGTAAAACCCACCTCTAACGAAAACCGAACAATACGCCGCACCCTCAAAAGCCTAAAAGATGCCGGCTATCTAAGGATGGTATGGACAGGACCGCGAACCGTGAAGTTCCTCCCCACTCAGAAGCTTCTGGAGGATCTTAAGATGGCTGCCGCCGAACTCTACAACCGCCCTGCCCGGCAACTCCTCGTTGAACGCCTTCTAAAGAGACTCAAGGCCCTATACGAGGAGGCTCAAGATGAGGATAGAAGCGATAAAGGCAATATACATTAAGTGGGAGCACCCCATCGTAGTGTTCTGCGGCTTTGGGCTATACGCCCTGAACACCTACCTGCACGGCCACATTTACTATATCGGCCCGTATCCTGAAGTGGTGAGCGTGGTGAAGGTAGGGAAGTTAGCTGTCTGGTGTCCACTATGTAAGGAGGTAAGCCATGACACGCCTTAGATGGGGCCACCTAAAGGCCTATCTGGAGGGCCGCATATCCTTCGGCGAAGCCTACCCCCACAGCCGCATTCTGCGGCGTGTAGTCGCCCGCATACTTGAGAACGCCGAATTACCGGACGAAGACGCCCACGGGGTGAATAACCTCT
>WFXS01000060.1 GCA_015490465.1 Caldifarciminota bacterium | reverse complement strand
GTTTTGGTGTATTAACTCGCGGGACGGGTCTGTAAATTCATAAATTTTCAAAGATGCAAGACCGGAGGTTCAGCAAAAATTGGGGAAAATGAGGGAGTGTAAGTTTGAAAATTATTCATCTGACGGATCGGTCTGAAATCTACCTTGTGGAATTTGAACCTCTGTTGTAAGTAGTAACCGGATAACTGCGAGAGGTCTGAAATCTACCTTGTGGAATTTGAACTGGTCTCCCCACACCTTGAAGACACGTAGAGAGGCATGTCTGAAATCTACCTTGTGGAATTTGAACTCATCTCAGCAATATCCGAGACTTTTATATCACCCTCGTCTGAAATCTACCTTGTGGAATTTGAACCTCAGTCGGGAATCTGAGAATTTCATCTGCTAATAAGTCTGAAATCTACCTTGTGGAATTTGAACCACACAATTTCAAAGTACATCTGGACGTGATCTCCGGGGTCTGAAATCTACCTTGTGGAATTTGAACTCGCTCCTACTATAAGCATACGATCTTTAAGCATACGGTCTGAAATCTACCTTGTGGAATTTGAACAGATCCCCCTGCCCACCGGCCGCACGAAAAAACTCGTCTGAAATCTACCTTGTGGAATTTAAACCTAATTGCAGCCCCTATTCTGCCGAAAGTTATTGCGGTCTGAAATCTACCTTGTGGAATTTGAACCACCTCGTATATCGTCGTGAGAGCGAAATGGAGTTCCCGGTCTGAAATCTACCTTGTGGAATCTAAACTTCGTTGGAATTTGTCTCAACAATCTCCTTTTTACATCAGGCATCTATGTAAAACTACTGAATTGGTGAAAATAAGCTTTATGCCAACCTTAGAATAGGGGAAGTATGCCTAAGCATCACAGCCCTGTAAAGAAAACACCACGGAAGCAAAACCAGAAGACAACACAGAAGCAGAACACGGCTCCGATGAATCCTAACGGCGAGGTTGTTAAACTCCTGCAGAGGCTGGTGGAGACAACCGAAAGCCTTGTAGAGATAAACCGGCAAGTAGCGGAGAAGATAGACAACCTCGGCACTAAGATAGATGGTCTCGGTGGCAAGATAGACGGCCTCGGTGGTAAAATAGATAGCCTCAGTGGTAAGATGGACGTACTCATTAACCACGTCCGCAACATCCGGGGAGAGTTAAGCGAGACTTCTCTACTGAAACTCTTTATTGAGGATCTGAGGGCGGCAGGTTATAAGGTAGAAGTGGATCCCTCCGGAGTGATCAAGGGGGATAAGGTAGACTACGTAATAAAGGTGAGGAAAGGTGAGGAAGAAAAGACCCTCTACGTAGAAGTTAGAACGGCGATAGTCCCATCCTCAGTGGAAGCGATAAAGAAGAAGTTCAAAGATGTAGAGGGCGAAAAGTGGATCCTTGCAAGATTCATAGATAACGCCGCCTTAGAGGCGTTGAAGGATACGGACATTAACATATACTCCTACGATGAGGAAGTGAAAGGTCTGCGCGTTATAAAGAACGGCGTTCTGACACAACCGGACTCCCCGGACACATAGAATGATGCGCTGTCAACACGTATGCTTTGAGAGTGGGGATCTGGAGGCTACCCTCAGGTTCTACGGGGACCTTTTAGGTCTGAAGGTGGGCCATTACGAGCCGAATTCACTGTTGACGTTCCAACTTGAAGACGGGTTCGTCCTGAGGTTTGAGTACACCGATAAACCGGTGGTACCGCAGGGTATGCGTTTCTTCGGTCTGGAACTTCCCACGTACGACGTCGTTGACCTCTGGTTTGGCAGATTACAGGATGCCGGCGTAAATATAGTGGAAGACCTACGCCCGCGTTTTAAGGATAGACCCGGCCCCTACGGGTTCCTGATTCGGGATCCCAACGGTTACATAGTGAAACTCTTCAAGTACGGCCCGCGGAGATGAACGTTTCACTCAAAAATTAGAATAGGATAATTTTACATTTCGGGCAGGTATTTCCGGAGGAGGGTACTCCCTATCTGCTCAAGTACGGACTTAGCCACGTCGTAGCTTGCCGTCCTTATGTGGGCCGTTCCCTCCGGCTTCAGAGGAACCTTCAGGTCTATCTTCCAGTCCTTACTTACCTCAAGGATGTCCCTGACCTTGACCGTCAGGGCGTCTTTCTCACGCTTCGGTGAAAGGAGCATACAGGGGTCGGCGTAGAATACGCCGTACCCACCTACGAAGAAGAGGGTTGGCTCGTCCCATTTGACCTCCCCATCCCCCAGGACGTTTATAAGTCGCACTGTCCCCCTCCTGCGGGAGAAGCTGCCCTTGAGTGAAAACTTACGTCCGTCAATCTGAAGGTCGTACCTCTTTTCCCTTAGCCATACACATTCAAACCCGAGGGCCTTGAGAAGGGCGCAGAAGAGGACCTCCAAGGCTCCTCCCACCACGAAACGGTTCTCACGGTTTTGGGTATCGTAGGACTCCACCAACCTCTCAAGGGCCTTTTCAAATTCCTCCCGGCACTTACGGTTGCTGCTATCCTTCAGGGCATCGCGTATCCGTTTGAAAATCTTACGATGTTCCTTGAACCTAAGGCAATCCTCCATCATCTTCTCCCTGCAAACAGCTCCCGTTCGGTCCTCGCTACCCTCTCTCTCGCGAACTCGTAGTACTCCGGCACTATCTCAAATCCAAGGAAGCGCCTGTTCAGGAGCTTGGCCGCAACGGCCACCGTTCCGGAGCCAAGGAAGGGGTCAAAGACGACGTCCTCCTCGTCGCTGCTGTACAGGATTATCTTCTTCACTATCTCAAGGGGTAGCTTGGTGGGGGTCTTGACCTTACCCTTCCAGTACTCCCGCTTTATGATCCAGACGTCCTCCGGGTAATGTTCAATCTTGTTGAACTTGTACCTCTTCTCGTCCTTAACCACGAAGAGGATGTGGTAGTGGCTCGTGACGAACTTCCGGCGGGTGAAGACCCCGAACTGGTACTTCCATATTATGTGGTTTATCGTTATGAAGCCCACCTCGTCAATCGCGTTCAGTATATCCTTCAGGTTCGTCCATCCGGAGAAGACGTACATGCTTCCAGTATCCTTCAGTATCCTGTGGGCCTCCCTCATCCACCGCAGTGTGAACTCGTAGTACCTCTCCTTCGGTATCTCGTTGTACCCCTCCAACACCCTGTCCTGCGACCTGTTATAGTTGGAGCGTTTGGCCTTGAAGTCAATCGCGAAGGGCGGGTCGGTGACTATCAGGTCTATGCTGCCGTCCGGTATGTCCTTCATGAGGACGAGGGAGTCTCCGAGGTATATCCCGTTCAGAGCGAACCTCCCTACCCTTTCCATATGCGGGGTATTATAAACCCGGCACCCTGACCGGCCCCCTCACTCAAACTTTATCTCCACCCTCCTGTTCTTGGCCCTACCCTCCGGGGTGTCGTTGGAGGCTACGGGTTTACGGGAGCCGTACCCCACCGTCTTGATCCTCTTCGGGTCTATCCCCTTACTTATGAGATACTCGGCGACGGCCTTCGCTCTCCGCTCCGAAAGCTTCTGGTTGTACTCCTCCGATCCGATAATGTCCGTATGTCCCTCTATCACTATCCTCAGGTCTGGTCTGCGTTTCAGAAGTTCAACGAGACGATCTAACTCAAGTTTTGACTCAGGCTTAAGTCGGGCGGAGTCAAAGTCAAAGAAGATGTTCTTCAGGACGAAAGATTTACCCTTCTTTATGGGCGTTATGGGGACGTCAACCCTCTTCTCCTCGTACTCCTTCAGACCCTTCAGGTCAAAGTTCAGAGATTGGAAAGCGTAGTTGAGAGAGTCCACAGGTTGGGCGCTTATGCCGTAGCGTTTACCGGAGGGGAGTACCACCGTAAAGCGGCCGCTGTCGTCCGTTGGGGACCTGAACCAGACCTTGCCCGTCGTCAGATCCTCTATGGTGATAAAGGCCTTTAGTGGCCTCTTCGTCTCAGCATCGTAAACGTAACCCTTCACCAGATTGACCGGTTCGGGTATGACCTTCCTCTGGGCGGGGGTCAGGTTTTTCCTCTGCGGTATCTTCGCCCTGTAGAGGTGGTATATCCTTACGCCGCTCTTCGGGTCTATGGAGTCCACCCGCGAGACGTATATCCAGTCGGAGGCCGCAGGGATGGAGAGGAAGATGTCGTCCTCGTGGGTGTTGTATGGCAGGCCGAGGTTCCGGGCCTTGGAGAACCTCCTCTCGGACACCCTCTTGGCGACGAAGATGTCGTACCCCCCGAAACTGGGCCATCCGTTGGAGGCGAAGTATAGGGTCTTGCCGTCCGGATGGATGAAGGGGGAAAGTTCGTTCCCCGGAGTGTTGATGTTCGGGCCGAGGTTTATAGGTTCGGACCACGTGCCGTCCTCCTTACGGATGCTCATCCATATGTCCATCCCCCCGTACCCTCCGGGTCGCGTGGAGGCGAAGAATAGGTACCTGCCGTCGGCCGTTATGGTGGCCTGCCCGTCCCAGAACCGGCTGTTGGGAGGGGAGCCGAGGTTCTTGGGGTCTCCCCATCTGGACCACCCGGAGCCTACCCTCTCTGACTTGAACACGTCCATGTTCCCGTACCCCTGACGGATTCCCCCCTTACGCATGGGTAGCGTGGGATGGGGAGCCGATGGGTAGGCCAGAAGTACGGTACGGTTGTCGGCCGTTATGCCGCTAACCCCCTCCGAGGACTTTGAGTTGAGGTTCTTGAGGTTTATGGGTTTACTCCAGCGGTTTCCCCGACGGTGGGTAAGCCATATGTCCTCCCTGCCTTTGCCACCGAAACGGGTGGAGACGAAGAGCATCACGCTACCGTCCGCGCTTATTACCGGGGAGTAGTCCCCACCCGTCCCGTCGCTCAGGATGTAGTAACGCTTTATGGGGAGGACGAGTTCGCTTATCTGCTCAATCTTAACGTTCTTGAAACGGTTCTTGTAGACCTCCTTCAGCACCCTGAAGTCGTTTATTTTCCTCTCAACGTCCGATTTGAGCGGGAACCACTCCGGATAATCCGGCCCGGTCTCCGATAGGTAGGTCCTGAGCAGACCTATGGCCTCGTCAAACCTGTACGCCCTTCCGTAGGAGAGGGCAGCGTTTAGAAGTGCCTTGAGGCGAAAGGTGTCCCCGTACTCCAATTTCTGGGCCGCGGAGAAGAAGGAAGTGGCGGCCGAATCGTACTTACCTAACTGGTAATACACCCATCCCAATTGGTAGAGGCTCTTTGCGTCCTTCCTTTTGCGGTATTTCCTTTTTAACTCCTCGTACTTCCGGGAGACGAACATACGGTGATACCTATCCCTCAGAGGGGGGAACATCTCCAGTTTTCCGAGTGCTGCTACGAGTACTATCAAGGCGAGATTTTAACGGTGTACGGGTTATCGTACGACCACGCGGTGAACCTTTCCTCCCTCCTCCACTACGAAGTAAACGCCTCCGGGAAGGGGCGGAACTTTCCTCCCCCTGTATACGACCTCTCCGGATACGCTGTACACGGTTATGCGTCCCCCCGATCCTATACCGTGATCTCCGCTTTCACCTGTGGATAGGTCGTCCTCAGATCCGAGGGGGTCGTAGTTGAACCTGACGTAATCCACGACCGGTGCGGTAAGCGAGTCCGTGCTGGAGTAGAGAACGAGTCTGTACTGCAGGAACTTATACGTGTTAGACGTAAAAGGACCTGTCAGGGGTAACGTTCCGTTAGAGGTGAAGGTGTAGGGACCGTCCCACGGTGTCCACGTCGTGCCGTCGCGGGAGGCGCGGACGTAAACGTCCACCCTCTTTCCCGACAGCGTATTGTTGCACGGGGTGAACCGGACCTCAACGCTCAACCACCTCCTCTGGTAGGTGTCCTCGTACACCGAGGATACGAGTTCCGCCGTGGGTTTGAACTTGGGTGATGTCTTGTACAACCACAGGCCGGGGGCCGTGTTCCAGGTTTTCGTCAGTATGTCCGGGTATCCGTCCCCGTCCAGATCCTTTATGTACGCCGCGAAGTAGGGCCTGCTTGAGGATGAAGGTATCTTTATCCAGTAGGGAGATATGGGTATCTGGACGTAGAAGTACATCTTATTGCTTCCGGGATCGGCCACAACCACGTCCGGAAGTCCGTTCAGATCCATATCTGCTATATCCACGCCGATGGGAGACGTGAGGGCGTTGTCAAGGGTCGTCCTCGTAAAGTTGAGGCCACCGTTGTTGTAGTAGATGTACACTCTGCCCGATCCCCTGTTGGTCATGGCTATATCGTAATCCCCGTCTCCGTCTACATCCTCAACGTCCATGTACTTCCATCCGTTAGCGAGGGTGCCATCTATCACGACCCTCGTGAAGGTTCCCCCGCCGTCGTTCCTGTAAATTACGAGGCCCTGAGAACCGTCCAGAGTGAGGAGGACGTCGTCGTCCCCATCGCCGTCCATGTCGTGGGCGGCCATGTCCAGAACCACGTCCCCTATATCCGAAGTTATGGTATACGAGTTCCACGACGTTCCGTCGTGATAGTAGTAGATCAGAGGGGAGTTATGCCCGGTTATGACCGTTCCGACGTAACCGTTGTTGAGCAGATCGGTGGGGTTGGCTATGTCCTCCGGCTCCTGTCCGAGGTACCAGTTCTGTCTGCTGAAACCGGAGGGTCCACCCATGTACACCACAGTTTGACCGTACCATGAGGAGTTGGGGTAGTACTCCCCGCCGGTGAATATATCAAGGTAGCCGTTCCCGTCAAAGTCGTATACGACCACTCCCTCAAAGCCCCGGCCCACGCCCGAGGCGTCGTCAACAACGGAGTCGGCGAAGGAGGTGGCACACCCGTCGTTGTACAGTATGTGGAGTTTGCGCGTATAGTCCTCGTCGCTCGCCACTATATCCATATCTCCGTCCCCATCAAAGTCCACGATCTCTATACCCGTATTGTCGTGTCCCGATATGGATGGATGAAGGTTCCTCTCAACCCACGTGGGTGTCGTGGAGACCACGGAGGGACGTACCAGACCGGGATAGGACGTCTCCACGTCCGTGCCAGAGCAGTAGGAGGTGCCGAAGCTCCCCGTAACCGGGCCGCACACCCCCGGCCCTCCCGACCAATCGTCCTGCATAACCGATTGAGATATCAGGATCCACACCATCGGCCGTATTGTAAGGTTGAGAGACGCACTCCTTTACGACGCTTGCCCTCAATCACGTACAAGTCTCCCCTTTATAATACCCACCTGTTGGGCGCGTAGCTCAGCTGGTCAGAGCGCCGGTCTCACATACCGGAGGTCGGAGGTTCGAGTCCTCCCGCGCCCACTTGGTTGAACTTCTCTCCAATCCTTACGTTATATGGGCAATCAAAACTCTCATTATCTTCGGCGCAGTAATGACGGCGGCGGCCTATATGGTGTGGGTTGAGAGGCGTGTGGCTGCGTGGATACAGGACCGTATCGGGCCGAACGTCGTGGGGCCTTTCGGGCTTCTCCAGCCTATAGCCGACGTCCTGAAACTGGCCTTTAAGGAGGAGGTCATCCCCGACCGGGTGGACAGACTCCTCCACTTCCTGGCCCCCGGAATACTGTTTGCGGCTCCCATTATCGCCATGGCCGTTATACCCTACGGCCCCGGCCTCTGGATAAGTAACCCCGACTTCGGCCTTCTATGGCTCCTCGCGGCCACGTCCATAGCCGGCTACGGCGTTATCCTCGGAGGTCTCTCCAGCGGAAGCAAGTACTCCGTTCTCGGTGGCCTCAGGTCCACCTCTCAGATAGTGTCCTACGAGATACCCATGGTGATAGCAGCCATAGGGCCGGCTATAGGGGCCGGATCCCTCTCTCTGGTGGACATAGTTGAGGCCCAGAAGGCCATGTGGTTCGCCGTTCCCCAGTTCATAGGGTTCATGGTGTTCCTCATAACCACCTACGCCGAGACCAACCGTCTCCCCTTTGACCTTCCGGAGGCCGAGTCCGAGCTGGTGGGCGGTTATCATACGGAGTTCTCTTCTCTCAGGTTCGCGTGGTTCTTCGCTGGTGAGTACGCCAACATGGTAATAGCCTCTTCGGCCGTCTCCGTCCTCTTCATGGGCGGATGGTACGGTCCCCTCCCCGGCATAAACATCTTCCCCGGTGTCCACTGGATGATCCTCAAGGTGGCCTTCTTCCTGTTCCTCTTCGTGTGGATCCGCTGGACCCTGCCCCGCTTCAGGTTTGACCAGCTCATGTACTTCTCCTGGAAGGTTCTCCTTCCCCTTGCCCTACTCAACCTCTTTATAGCCACGGCCTTTAAGGTCATTTGGTAAGGGGAATAGGTATAGACATCCTCCCCGTTGATGAGTTTGAGGAGAGGTTGAGGCGCGTTCCCGCCCTGAAGGAGAGGCTCTTTACGGAACGGGAACTGAAGCTGTCCTACTCCCTTGAGAGTCTGGCCGGGAGGTTCGCCCTCAAGGAGGCCGTTTTAAAGGCCTTGGGTACCGGGCTTACGGGTGGCATAAGGTGGAAGGACGTGGAGATAGTAGGTGGGGTTAAAGAACCTCCAAGGGTGGTGTTGCACGGCAAGGCCAGGTCCATAGCCGGAGATCTCACCCTGCACGTCTCCCTGTCCCACTCCGCTGGCATCGTGGTGGGGGTATGTGTCGTAACTTCCTCGGATACCTGATTTCCCTGATAACCCCCCCCCCTTCGGAGGTGAAGGGGGCGCTCATGGTCGTGGCCATGGGGGTCGTGGGGATAGCCTACTCCGTTTACAGGGATTGGAGGTCCAGACCGGTAAAGCATTACAGGGTTTACGAGGGTGAGAAGGTCAGACCTCCGGAGGTGTCTAAACCCCCCGTTGATACGGGCTACTTCCTGTACGAGAGGAAGCTCTACATGAGGAGGAAGTCAAAGCCCCATCCGGTCAACGTGAACCGTGCCGGTATAGAGGAGCTGATCAACCTGCCCGGCATAGGCCCCAAACTGGCTAAGAGAATAGTGGAGTACCGGGCGAAGTTCGGCCCGTTTAAAAAGCCGGAAGACCTCCTTGAGGTTAAGGGTATAGGTCCGAAGAAGCTACAGAAGATGCGCCCGTACCTGCGGTTCTAAACCTCCCGCATAAGTATATCCTTTACGAGATCTGCCAGACCTGCGCCGTAAATCTCGGGAGCGATGTCGTTCCAATCAAAAGCTTCAAGGACGTTCCCCTCCGCCTCAATCAGATCCGATTGCCAGTACCACAAAGCCCTCATCCTTATGAGGTTGTTCAGGTACTCCTTCAGGGACCATCCGAGGGGTTTTACCCCTTCGCCGTAGTAGTGGTAGAGCATCTCGTAGTCCTTCTCCGATGAGTCGCCGAAGTAGAGCAAGATGCCCGCTTCCTCAATAAAAGCGTCAAAGACTTTGGCTCTGGTCAGGTCGTACCCGTCCCTTTCGTTAAGCTCCGGTTCATCGCTGAAGTACAGGTCGCCTTCCCAATCGGAAAACACGTCTTCCATCGGGAGGACGTCGGCCGTACCTACCACCTCCAACTCATCCTCCAGCTTCTTAAGATTCCACCTGAGGACGAACCCGTTGCATACGGAGTAGAAGTCCAGGACGTCTTCAGGGACTTCTATGTTTTCCCCTCTGGCTCTGGCGACGACCTTTTCCATCTCCTCCGGTGAAAGAGGAGGACGTACCTTGAACTCCTCTACCACAACTTCCTTCTCCGCCTCCAACATCTTGACCATCCTCTCAAGCCTTGCGATGATATCTTTGAAAGTTTTCATAGTGGCCATTATATGGACGTCAAGCAAAATTTTGCGAATTTTTTGGAAGTAGAGGGTTGGACTAAAGTACTACCGGCATAGTAAGCTACGGTGGAAGCAGCAGGATGCCCATGAGACTTTCCGATGTAATTGAGACAGGAGAAGGTGAGGATGATCAGGTACGTATACGGCACTGACCGGGTTTTCGTGCTTACAATTCCGTATGCTCTTCATCGTCGCTTTAAATTTGGTGGACGCTTTTCCGGGTGTAAGGTTCAACGCTCCTGTAGGTATAGTTCCCTACCCTTACGATAGTTCAACCCTGTACGTTGTCCAGCAGAACGGTGTGGTTAAGGCTGTAAACTTGAAGACGGGGAAGGTCATCCCTGTTCTGGATATAAGGAGGAAGGTGAAGTTCGGCGGCGAAATGGGTCTGCTCGGTATGGCTTTCCACCCGGAATTCCCGCGGAAACCGAACGTTTACGTCTACTATGTGGATAAAAAGATGAGATCCGTTCTCTCAGAGTTCAGGGTGGATAGCGATGGTCATATAGTCCCTAAAAGCGAGAGGGTGCTGTTAAGATTTAAGCAGCCCTATTCCAACCACAACGGCGGTCAGGTGGCCTTTGGACCGGACGGATACCTCTACCTCGGCCTCGGTGACGGTGGATGGGCTGGAGATCCCCACAACAACGCTCAGGATACCACCACCCTCCTCGGCTCTCTCCTGAGGATAGACGTAAGCGGCGATCCCTACTCCATACCCCCCGATAACCCCTTCGCGAAGAGCAGGTCGTGTAAGACGGGATGCCCGGAGATCTACGCATGGGGCTTAAGGAACCCGTGGAGGTTCTCGTTTGATAGAGAGACCGGAACCCTCTGGCTGGCGGACGTCGGTCAGGATAAGTGGGAGGAGATAGACACGATAGTAAAGGGAGGCAACTACGGATGGCGTTGCTACGAAGGGAACCACCCCTACAACCTTAAAGGGTGCGGACCGAAGGAGAAGTACATGTTTCCCGTGTACGAGTACGGCCATAAAGGGGGCAACTGCTCTATTACTGGGGGGTACGTGTACAGGGGTAAGGAGGTTCCGGAACTTTATGGAAAGTACATCTTCGGCGACTTCTGTTCCGGTAAGGTATGGGCTTTGGAGAGGACGGAGAGCGGTTTCAGGGCAAAGTTACTATTTGACACCGACTTTCTCATATCCACGTTCGGAGAGAATCACAGGGGGGAGGTGTACGTCGTGGACTATAAAGGGGGGAAAATTTACAGGATAGGAAGATAGACCACTTGACATCGGATAAATTTCTGCCATATAATACACCCTGGCACATAAAAAACGAAAAAGGAGGTAGAAAAATGGCAAACGGAGCAGGGAATGCTGTACAGCTGGCAACGAAACTCGGGGAAGTAGATTTCCCTGAGTTTACCGCAGCTCTGATTACCTCAACCTTTGACGCCCTTCTCAAAGCACATATCCACCAGATGAAGACTTACGCGGATATAATTGAGGATATCGCCATGACCCTTGATGACTACGTGAAAGCCTACAGGAACACCGTATCCGACGAGGAGATAGATGAGTGGCTTGAGAACCACGGTTTACCGATTTTGTCAACCTCAGAGGCCGATGATAATGATAATATAACCATCACAGAAGACGATAAAACCGCTCTAGAGGAGACTTTCTTAAGAGAAGGTGAACAACTTAACGCCCAACCGATCCAGAACCAAGGACAAAGCTCATCTCCTAAATACTCCCTTGCCAAAGACTCCACAACAGATAATAATAATACTCCAAGAATCGGTTGGGAAGAAATACGCGAAAGGGTCGCCGAGATGATCCTCGCCCGACGCCAGGACTTGCTCAGGGAGTTGGTCAGGATGGGTCTCGTTCGCCTCGTGGTGGACTTCGGAGAGATAGAGACCAGAATTCTATTTAGCGTCTACGGAACATCTACAAGGAGCCGTACAACGTACGAGTACACACGTAAAACGAGGGAAGGTAGAATAGGAGGACGAGTTTCCGCCCGAGGAAAACTGAAGAAGTGGTTTGTAAAGGGATTTCTGGGTGGATATTATCAGGGAGGAAGTGTGCGTGTACGTACATCCTCCTCCTACGACCGCGACACGACCGGAAGCAGGATAGACATCTTCGGCCGGGTATATATAAGGTTCAAGAGCGATTACGCTCCGTTGAACTTGCCTGAAGAATGAGGAAGAAAAGGACAAATCCGCCCAGAATAGATGCGGTCAAGGGGTCCGAAGGGAAGGAGGTGATTAAGAAGCGCAACGGAGACGGAGGGGGAAACGCTCCCCCTCCCCCACCACAAAACGGTCAACAGAACGGTAGCGAAGAGCCTCAGGAACTGGATCTTAAGGAGGTAATAGGTAAACTGGTTGCCGATTTAGATACGGGTATAAAGGCCTCCTTTGTTAGACAGACCGAGAAACTCCTTGAGAACCTTGAGCTGATAGAACGCATAGATATAAAAGAAGCCAAAGAACTGCTCGTTGACGATGACGATGTGAAAAGCGAACTGAAAGAAAAAGTCGGTATAGATCCCGACACCCTCCCCAGAACTCCGGAAGAACTTAAAAACCTTCCTGAGAAAGTTAAAGCCTCCCTGAAAGTCCTATACGGTATAGATCTTGGCTCACTACTTAGCGAAACCGAAGAGGAGGAGAGTACAAAAGAGATCCTTAAGGAAATCCGAGAAATCAAGAACAAGTTGCAAAATCTGACAGTGTCTATTAAATCAAGGGCCGTTAAATACCTGGACAGGATTCTAAGACACCTCGGGGAGGAAGTAGACGAAGAGATCAAGAGTATGATACAGGAAACCTTTATGGAGTTTGCGAAGGATATCAACCGTGAGATTGAAGTTATCCTGAATTACCTTGATATCGTGGAGAAACAGAAAAGCAGAACAATCCAGAGCCGTACCGTGATATCAGATCAAGATATATCCAGGTTAATAGTGGAAAAGGTTAAAGAGAACCTTGCACGAAAACGCCTCCTTGCCCTCAGGGAAGCCTACAGTAAGGGTATACCGCAAATCCTTCCGGTTCAGGGGAAAGTGGTATTCAAAGCCTTTATAGAACCCGATCTGGAGAAATCCACGGAAACCCAACGACCTAACCTGAAGATAAGGATCAAACCTCCATCCAGGGCAGACGCCGATAGGTCAGAGGGAAAGGGTCTGAGTGAAATAGAGTTCCACTTCCGAATAGACCTCCCCTAATTCTCCGTTGTCTCCGTTGTCTAACCGGAGACAACGAGGCCCGACGCCGCACGTACTTACCTACTTAAAATCGCAGGGTGATGAGGAGATGGTTCGTGTTAGCGTCAGGAACGGTAATAGGTACGGTTCTACACGCCCAGATGTACACGCCTCAGGATCCCTACTGGAGGCAGGGGAGACACGACTACAAGAAGACTGCCCGCGCCCCGTGGAGATGCACCGAACCGGCCACCGTTTCCAAAAGCTGGGAGGATTTAAGGGAAGACCTTCCTGTTTTCATCACCACGGCCGACATAGACGGTGATAACAGGGCAGAGATCTTCTTCACCGGATGGGGGACGAACAGCGCCACTATAGTGTGGGTCTACCCGACCATAGACAACGACGACGGCTCAAACGTCTGCTCAGGGGGTATAAACCTGGGGAGTGGCCTCGGCATAAGCGCCGGTGTTGTGATGGAGGGGCCGATAACCACGAACGCATCCACCGGCCACCAGATCCCCCTGTTGGCCGTAAACGGCTTGAGTAACGTACCCTGGCTCTATAGAGTAGACGGGGCGTGTAATCCTAACTCCATACGGATCGTTGATTCCGTCTTCTCGGCCATAACCGTGGCCGACGTTGACGGGGACGGCAACTCCGACCTCTTCTGGGGCGAGGGAACTTACGCCAAGCGGTTGAACGGCGGCTCCGCCAACTTTACGGAGGTGTGGTCCGTAAATACCGGCTTGAGGGTGGGAACACCTGTCCTCGGAGACTTCAACGGGGACGGGAACCTTGAGGTGTGCTTCCCCACGGCCAGCACAGACTACTCCACCAACCTGATAAAGTGCTACCGCCCCGGCGCCGGCACCTTCCTGTGGCAGTGGGACCTCTCCCCCTTCTGCTCCTTCCCGGACATGTTCGCCCATTCCTCTCTCGTCCGAAGCCGCCTGCAGTCTTCTCCGTACATATCTGTACTGATGGCCGACGACCTTGACGGCGATAGCAAGGACGAGTTAGTGGCCCGCGGGAGCGGTTGCACCGTCGCCTTTGAGTTGAACTCCTCCAACTCCCCGATAGCTAAGTGGGCCGTGTCCGTACCATCTAACATGGCACCGGCCTCCGGAGATTTTGACGGGGATGGCCTTCCGGACGTCGTCCTCAACAGCGTATCCGGACACTCCGGCACCATCACGGTTCTCAAAGGCACAAACGGAAGTACCATAGCCTCCTTTACGGAGAGTACCGAAGGTTGCTCCGCACCCACGGTTGCGGACATAACCGGGGACGGGATCTTGGACGTCGTAACGGCCTGTCAGAATCCCGTGGCCTGGTCCCCCTCCAACGGCTGGAGCGGTAGAGTGTGGGCGGGAAGCGGCGCCGCACCGTACATAACAACATCCGACGTCATAGTTGCGAAGAAAGAACCGGGCAGGCTCATGGTGGCCATAGGGGACAGCTCCTGTTATGCCGTAGTGTGGACGTGTAACGCTGCCGTTTACGGCGAGGAGGAGGAGCTGAGTACGCACGAATATACCTCTTACAGGGAAGCGAGGGTGTTCACCGAAAACGGGATCCTGACGGTTGAAGGGTATGAAGGGGAGGTCAGGATCTACAGGGCGGACGGAAGCCTGGTCCTCTCAGGACGTGTAAACGGCAGAAAGGAGTTCCGTCTCAGAAACGGTGTTTACTTCGTATCCCTCAACGGGAGGGGCAGGGTCGTAGTTATCCGTTAAAGAGCACGTTCCCGGAG
>WFXS01000059.1 GCA_015490465.1 Caldifarciminota bacterium | reverse complement strand
CCTAAAATACCCCGATGCGTCTGCTGAAAGAGAAGGTGGTGTATAAGGGCAGCTTTATGGACTTCGTCGTAAGGGAGTACGATATAAACGGGAAAGTAAAGGTCCGTCAACTGGTCAAACATCCCGGCGCCGTCGTTATGATACCGGTCCTGCCCGACGGCCGGATAATATACGAGAAACAGTACCGGTTCGCCGTGGGCGACTACATCTACGAGCTTCCGGCGGGGACCCTTGAGCCGGGGGAGGACCCCCTTGAGACGGCGAAGAGGGAGCTGATAGAGGAGACGGGTTATTCGGCGAAGGATTGGAGGAAACTCGCCGAGTTCTACCTCGCTCCCGGCTACTCCACCGAGTACATGCACCTCTACGTGGCCAGAGACTTAGAGTTCGTCGGTGAGGACAGGGACGAGGACGAGGACATAACCCTCGTCTTGATGACGCCGGAGGAGGCGGAGAGGGCGATAGAGGAGAACGTATTTAAGGACGCCAAGACCATCCTCGGTACGCTGATGTACCTGAAGGAGGTGAAGGGATGTTAGATCCGTCGTATAATCTACACCCGTGCTTAGGAAGGAACTCCTTGAGGTTATAGCCTGCCCGAAATGTAAGGGGGAGTTGACCTATTGCCCCAAGAGGAACGAACTGAGATGCTACCGCTGTAAGCTGGTCTATCGCGTTGAGGAGGACATACCCGTACTCCTCGTTGAGGAGGCCAAGCCCCTGAAAGAAGATGAGCCTTGCGAATAAGTACAGGCCGAGGACGTTTGAAGAGGTCGTAGGTCAGAAGTTCGTAAAGAGAGTTTTAGCCCGCGCCCTTGACCGCAAAGACATACCCCACGCCCTCCTCTTCGCCGGCCCCAGAGGCATAGGGAAGACGACCCTCGCCCGGATATTCGCCAGGGGACTGAACTGCGAGGCCGGACCTACGTCCAAGCCCTGCGGGGTGTGTCGCTTCTGTAAGGAGATAGACGAGGGCAGGAGCGTTGACGTGGTTGAGATAGACGCCGCGTCCAACCGTGGCATAGAGAACGTAAGGGAGATACAGGAGCAGCTCCGTTACATGCCCGTCTCCCGCTACAGGGTGTACATAATAGACGAGGTCCACATGTTGACCACAGAGGCCTTCAACTCCCTCCTTAAAACCCTTGAGGAGCCGCCGCCTTACGTCGTTTTTGTACTTGCAACCACCGACCCCCATAAGATACCGGCCACCGTCCTATCCCGCCTCCAGAAGTTCAACCTGAAGCCCCACTCCGTATCCGATATAGTGGAGAGGCTTAAGTACGTGGCGGCGAAGGAGGGGATATCAGTGACGGACGAGGCCCTGCGCATGATAGCCGAGAGATCGGAGGGGAGCCTCCGGGACGCCCTCGTGATGTTGGAGCAGGCCCACATATACTCCGACGGCACGGTTACGGAGAAGGACGTATCCGATATGCTCGGCGTCGTGCCGGACAACCTCTACTCCCTCTTTATGGACGACGTGGTTAAGGGGAACTTCAAGGAGGCTTACGATAGGGTGATGGAGATAACGGAGAGGTTCTCCCCTCAGGAGTTCGCCTCCGGTCTGGTGAGGTATCTGGAGAGGAGGTTGATGGTGGAGGATGGGCTGTCCTTTGAGGAGAAGGTCGTACTCCTCCGCATGGCTCTGGATATGGAGGTACACATACGGCAGTCCTCCGATCCCTACGCCTGGATAGTGTACGACGTGGCCCGGATGTCGGCCTTCAGGAGGGTGGTAAACCTTGACGAGATAAGTCGTTACCTCGGAGATCCGAACAAAGTACCACCGCCCGCGGGGTACGTCCCCCCTACCCCTCCCGTTGGAGAGAGTGAGCCTCAAACGGTGCCAACCGAATCCACCGTAGAAGATCCGATTGAGGTTATAAGAAAGAAGAACCCCACCGTAGCCGGGTACCTGTCGGACGCCACTTATACGAAAGAGGGGGATACGCTTCACATCGTGGTGAGCAGCAGGATAGTCGCCCAGAAGGTTGAAAAGGCGGCCGACCTCGTTAAGGATGCCTTTGGCGTTTCTGAGATTAAGGTACAGGTGAAGAAAGTCCAGAATTACCGGGATCTGTTTGACGAGATAAGGAAGGACTGGGAGAGCGTGGACTGACCCGTTGCAAACCCTTCCCTGCCCCATGCCTCTCCCTCTTTAGAATGGGGCGATGTTTCGCAGGTTGAAGTCCGAAATCTCATTTAAAGGTAAGGGTCTGCACACCGGAGAGGAGTGCAAGGTTATCGTACGGCCGTCGGATTCGGGGTACGTCTTCATAAAGGATGGAGTCTCTATCCCGGCCCTCTACGAGAACGTCTGCGACACCACCCGGAACACCACCCTCTGCAGGGATGACGTAAAGGTTATGACGGTGGAGCATGTACTGTCCGCTCTGTACGGCCTGAGGATTCTGGGGGCGGAAATAGAGGTAAAGGGACCTGAGGTTCCGGCTCTGGACGGTTCTGCTCTGGAGTTCGCACAGGCCTTCTACGACCACTCCGAGGCTGTGGGCGAAGGTAGGGCGTACAGAGTTAAGATGCCCATAGTTTACGGTGAAAACGGTGCGGAGATAAGGGGTCTGCCTTCGGATTCCCTGCGGGTGTCCTACGCTATAGAGTACACGTCCCCCATCCGGTACAGCGCCTTTATAGACGTCGTTATAACGCCTGAGGCCTACCTGAAGGAGATCGCTCCGGCCCGGACGTTCGCCTTTGAGGAGGAGGTGAAGGAGCTGCTCTCCAGAGGTCTGGCGAAGGGGGGGAGTCTGGACAACGCCCTGATATTGACCGAAAACGGCCCGAGGAACGAAAGGGTACCGGACGAGGCCGTAAGGCACAAGGTTCTGGACTTCCTCGGAGACCTCGCCCTGACGGGCAGGTTTATAGATGGACATTACGTCGTCTTCCGGGGTGGCCACGCCTCCCACACGGCTTTCGCTCAAAAGCTCTACGAGGAAGGGATATGGGGCGACGAGCTGGATATTAAGGATATTTTATCCCTCCTCCCCCACCGGTACCCCTTTCTTCTGGTGGACAGGATAGTACACATGGACGACAGGAGGGTCGTTGGCATAAAGAACGTCACGTTCAACGAGGATTTCTTCAACGGTCACTTTCCGGGTGAACCTATAATGCCGGGAGTCCTCCAGATAGAGGCCCTGGCGCAGGTCGCGGGGGTGGGTATGGCCTACAAACTCCGGGAGATGAACAGGGGGAACGTCCTTCCCCTATTCGCTGGAGTGGAGAACGTCCGTTTCCGAAGGGTAGTAAGGCCGGGAGATACGCTGATACTTGAAGCCACTCTACTCCGCTTCGGTGGAAAGCTGGCCAAGGCCAGAGGTAGGGCGTTCGTGGACGGAGAATTAGTTGCCGAGGTCGTGATGATAGCCACCTTCGTTGAGCGGGATACCCTTTGACGTGGGGGACCAATCCGGGGTAAAATACTGTACCTATGATACCGATCAACCTGCACTTTAAGAACTTCCCGGCTACGGAGGCTCTGGAAAACTACATAAACAAGCGGTTCAAATCTCTGGAGAAGTTCAAGGATCTCGTGATGCACGTGGACCTTCACATGGCCGAGGAGAGGGGTCAGTACGTCGGTACGGCCGTCGCCAAGCTCAAGGGAAAGACCGTAAGGGTAGAGGCCCGGAACAAGGATCCCATGTCCGTCGTGGACGAAATAAAGGATATACTTCTGCGCGAGGTGAAGAGGGAGAAGGAGAAGATTAAGCTAGAGAGACGCCGGAGTTGATACTTACGAAGATTGACCGGTACGTCCTGCGGGAGTACCTGAAGGTTTTCCTCGTCCTCGTCGTCGGTGTTATTGGCATCTTCGTGGTGGTGAACTTCTTTGAGATGATGGACAAGATAGCCGACCACAAGCCCTCTCCTTTGTCCATCGCCAGATACTACGCATGGATGGTCCCTTACCTCCTGAGCATACTCATGCCCATAGCCGAACTCCTCGCCTGCTTCTTCTCCGTGGGTGAGATGAACCGGAGGTTGGAGATACTGGCCCTCAAGGCCTCCGGTGTGGACGTCTGGAGGGTGTTCCTTCCCATACTCCTGCTCGGCGTTATAAATACCGGCATAGGGATATACCTCAACTGGGAACTCGTCCCCAAAGGCAGGTTGAGGGCGGCGGAGATAAAGGCACGGGAGATTGAGAAGCGGAAGAACCTGCCCAGCCGTACCTTCGCCCGGAACCTCTCCTTCTTCGGTGAGGGAAACAGGCTGTACTTCTTCACCTACATAAACGCGAAGGAAAACAGGGCGCAGGGAATATCCATATTCATGTTTGACAGTGCAGGGAAGATCAGGGAGAGGATGGACGCCGTAGTCGCAAAGTACGCGGGTGGAAAGTGGACGCTTGAGGGCGTGGTACACAGGGTATTTCAGGGCGAGGACGAGATACTGAGGAGGTACGCAAAGTACACGGACACACTCATGAAGGAGACCCCGGCCCAGTTCCTTAAACCCCTCGGCGACTCCCTTATGACGACCCCGGAACTTCTCCACAGGATAGACTTCCTGAACAGGGCGGGTCTGGTAAACTACGAGGAGAGGACGGAACTCGCCATCCGTTTCCTCTTCCCCATAATGAACTTCATCATCCTGCTCATCGGCCTGCCACTGGCCGTCTTCTCAAGTACCAGAGGGGGCAACAGGGCGGTATCTTTCGGTTCTGCTCTGTTCTTAGCCTTCTTCTACTGGGGAGCGTTGCAGTCTGCCCGCGCCTTCGGTGAGACGGGAAAACTGGATCCGTGGATAGCCGCATCTATCCCCAACGTCCTGTTCCTGCTCCTGGCCATCCCCCTTATGTTGAGGATGCACAGGTGAGTCCGTTTATATGAAGGTGGATGAGCGGTGAACCTCCAATCCTGCAGAGATCCGGTCAAATGCGTTTGAACGGTTGTTCAGTCACCCCACGTAAGTTGAAACTTCCCGGAGGTCTACGAAGGTCGCTTTGTGATGTAAAGCACTTTTATGACAAAGTGATCAGACGGTGGGCGTCTTTATCCTCGTTAACCGGTCGGATACGTTCATCTCCCTCGGGATGTACTCTAACCTCGCCCCTGCTACCGATAGAAGTTCCCGCGCCTTTTCGTAAAGGGGTTTTATCTTGGGACTCCGTACCCTGTACACCCCTTTAATCTGGTTTACCACGAGGCGGGAGTCCATAAAAACCGTAAACCCCTTTATCCCCTCTCCTATCGCCCAGTTCAGTGCCTCTATGAGGGCAAGATACTCCCCTTCGTTGTTCGTTCCATGTCCTACAACGCGGGAGTACTCGTAAACCGTCCTGTCTCCCCTTCTGACCACAAAAGCGATGGTCAACTCTCCGGGGTTGCCTCGTGCCGATGCGTCGGTGTAAACCGTTATCTCACCACCGTTGGTGTACAGGCCGTGGAAGTTTATGTAATCTATAACCTCGTCGGACGTTAAACCCCTTATGCTCCTACCCTCTTTTATTCTGCGTCTTATCTCGGATGCGGATATGTCAAGTTTCCTGACCGTTAGAACCATAGGACGGAACACCTCCAGAATCTCCCTCGGCACCGACACGCTTCCCCTCTTCAGCAGGACGAACTTAGCCAGACCGGGCAGTTCCTCGTAATTCTTCCACGTCCTTATAGCCCTGAGCTGGTCCTCTCCAACTACGAAGTAGATCTCACATCCGGGATGGGCGCGCCTGTACGCCTTCAGAACGGCATATGTGTAGGATGGGCTTATGTTCATCTCTCCCTCAAAGGGATCCACCTCCAGCCCCTCCTCTCCCCTTATCAGGAGGTTCAGCATCCGTACCCTGTGGGTGAAATCGGCCTCCGCCTTTTTATGGGGAGGGTCGTAGTTCACCAGAAACCGCACCCTGTCAAACCTTCCGCTCTCGTATATGTCCCGTGCCAGAATCAGGTGGCCGTAATGGGGAGGGTCAAACCTCCCGCCGAAAAGGGCTATCCTCATTTTAGGGATTCAAGTACCTTCTTAACGGAGTCGGCCCGCGGGTCGTCCGGGTAAAGTTTCAGGAAGGTCTTCAGATAGACCTTTACGGACTTGTAAACCTTGAGTTTGGAATAAACGTCGGCCGCCATAAGCATCTTTGTGGCCTTCTTATACCTGACCTCTTTTATTATTTTGTCCGCCTCCTTCGTGAAGATCCCCATCCGTTTAAGCATCTGAGCGTGGTATACGGCTTTGTCTATGTCGGAAATGTCCAGTTCAAGGTTGGTATATTTCTCGTTGTAAGCCTTTGCCAGACCGAGGTGTGCCAGCGCCCGGAGGGAGTCGGACGTCCTCCTGTAGGTGTTCAGGAAGTTCTCCAGTTCACCTATGGCCTCGTCGTATGCGTGCATCTTCAGGTAGGACCATCCGAGGAACACCGCGGCACTCTCGGCGAGGGGGCCGTACCCCTTCGTGTAAAGGACCTCCTTAAAGTACTTTATGGCGTCCTTGTACTTGCCCTTTTCGTAAAGTTCCATGCCCTTCTTAAAGGACTCCTCCGGTATTACGACCCTGACCTTCTCCTTCCCCCAGAACTTGAAGCGACTCAGGGAGGCGCAGGATACGAGGCTTACCGCTGCTAAAACTACGATTATCCTCCTCACGGGAGGGAATTCTAAGGTAGGCCTAACCCCACAGTTTGGAGGCCAGTTTCAACGGCGCGTACTTCATGCCGAGGCTCCACAGCCCCTTGAGGTACTCGTAGGCTTCAGGTTTAAAGAACCAGTCCTCACCGAACTCCCCCTTCAGAAACTCCCTCAGAGCCGCCTCCACTTCCCACGCCTGCGAGTAGTCTACGGAGTAGAACCCCCAGTCTATGTCAAGGAAGTACCTTTCCCTGTTGTGATGTACGCCCGTGGCGTCGGTCAGTATCCTCTCGTAGAGGTCGGGGCCTACCCTCTCCCAGTCGTCCCCTTTGAATAGTTCCACCTCGTAAATGACCTTGGCGGCGTAGCGCCTGCGGTAGTAGAGGTAGACGAACCGGCGGAACTTGACGAACCTGTCGTCCCACCCCACGGCGAAGGCATCAAGCCACAGGGGTTGATCCGTCACGTACTGCATGTTGAAGGAGTATATCTCGCTCGTCCCCACCCTTCCCATGAGCCTGTGGGGTACGGACAGGTTCCTGTCCGTAAAGGCGAAGTGCAGGCCGTGGCCCATCTCGTGAAAGAGCGTGGATACGTCGGAGAACGCACCGGAGGGTTTCACAACGACGACCACCTCGTCGGGGATCTTTATCGGTACGCAGAAGGCCCTCGGGGACTTCTTAGGCCTCACTTCGTCGTCTATCCTGAGGTTGGGCATGGAGTCCAGATCTATCCCTCCCCTCCTGAGGGTCTCCCTCAGGGCGTCCACGTCCGGAAGTTTCAGGGATACGTCAAACGCGCTGCCGGAGACGAGGTAAGAGGAGTCGTAAGGCTCCACCTCCCCCCACCTGAGGCCGAGGATCTCCCCGAAGAACTCCTCCGCGAGGGGCCTGTACTCCTCCTCCGTCTCTTTAAGGAAGTCCTTCATCCTGCCGGCGTAGGCGGAGAAGTCGTCCATCTTCCGGGCGTTGTGGTACTCGTACAGGTTGGGGTATCCGAAGTCCTTGCGGACGACCATGAGGGCCTTCCTGTAGATCTCCAGTTTCATGGACGTCAACTTTTCAACGACGGGGAGGGTGGCGTCGTAGTAGAGGCGCCTCTTATCCCGTTTGCTTTCTTTCTGTATGAGGAGGGGAACCATACGGTAGGGTACTCTCTTACCCTCAGCCTCCACCTCCGCCGACATCTCGTACATCTCCATCTTCTGGCTCTCTGCGAGGGTCTTGAGGCTCAGGTACAGCTCAAGGATCGTGAAGATAACCCTGTCGTAGGCCTCAACCACCTCGTCGGGGGCATCCTCGTGGAGGTCCATCTTCTCCCGGATTATGGCGGTGGCCGTCTTCATATCGGCCAGTTCCGGGTACCTCTCAAAGATACGGTCGTATTCGGGCTTTTCTTTCAGACCTGCACCGAGGAGGTAATGCTCCCTGTTCAACTCCTCCTGCATCCTTTCGTAGAGTTGCAGCACCCTCTCGTAAGTCATAAGCGGAATATTCTAACACCGCTTAATCCTGACCTATTGGGTCAAGTTTCAACCCTATAATACCGTCTATGGTCGCAATTTCCGATATACGCGAGAGAGCAAAAAAACTTTACGAGGAACTTCCCCTTCCCTCCAGCAAGTACACGACCCTTTCGTGGTGGGAGGATTACGTGTACCCCGAGGAGACGAAGGCGGACATTCAGGTGGATCTGCCGAAGGGGGTTGAACTCCTTGAGGAAGGCCCGATAGGTGACATAGTCCCTCCGGACGCGTGGAAGTTCGTGGCCTTCCATTACATGAACCTCGGCTCCCCCCTCATAATAAGGGTTCCTGAGGGTCTTAAGAGCGAAGAGCCTGCCCGCATAAGGGTGAACGTTGAGGGCAGGGAGCATTTTCACCTGAGGGTTGAGATGGGACGGGGGAGTTCCCTGTCCGTGGTCCTTGAAGTCTCCGGGAGTGGTCTCTATACAGAGGTGGTAGAGGCGAAGGTTGGGGAGGACGCCAGCCTCATCCTTAGTGCCGTTGAGACCATGGACGACGACAGCGTTATATTCGCTGACCGTGGTGCCGTCGTCAGCGGTAGAGGCACGGGCAAACTGGTGGGTTCGTGGTTCGGCGGGAAGTTCGTTATGGCCAAACACAAGGTTACACCCGTCGGTGCCGAGGCGATGGTTGAGGACGTTCAGGTCCTCTTCGGACACGACTCCCAGCACTACGACCTGACGACCTACCTCAACTTCACGGCCCCCATGACCAAGGGGGAGTCCACGGTAAGGGCGGTTCTGAAGGACACGGCGAGGGCCGTACTCTACGGCATGATAGATATACAGCACGAGGCCCAGCATGCGGACGCTTACCTGTCGGAGCATACCCTCCTGCTCAACAGCGGAGCAAGGGCGGACTCCATACCGGGGCTGGAGATAATGACGGACGAGGTCAGGGCGACCCACGGTGCGACGGTCGGCCCCATAGACGAGGAGCAGATATTCTACCTCATGAGCCGTGGGCTGAGCCGTATAGACGCCCAGAAGCTCATAGTTATGGGCTTCTTTGAGCCTGCCCTTAGCAGGATAGGTTTAGAGGACGTCCGCAGGTACGTTGAAGAGGTGATTGAGAGACGTATGGAAGGGTAAACCCTACGCAAACAGCCGCAGGAGGGATATAAGGAAGGCCACAAGCAAGGTCGCCGTTGTTAGAAGGCTCTCCCTCCCTACTCCGAAGCTCCTGAACGCCCAAAAAAGGACGGAGGAGGTGGTGGCGAGAGATACGGCGTAGGCTATACCCGTGGCTCCCAACATCCGGGAAAGGGGGAAAACTATCAGGAGGTTGGTGACGGTTGATATAGCCAGACCGATATTGGCGTGCTTCCTGCGAAAAACGGCGAAGAGGTAGGAGAGGTAAACGGAGGAGAGGGCGTAGGCCGGTATGGTCGGGACGTAGCCGAGGAGAACCCGAAAGGTGTTGTGGGCGTCCTCCGGTGTGAACCTTCCCCTAACGAAGGCGAGTTTTATAAAGATTTCTCCGAATAGGGCGTACAGGAGGGCTATCGTCAGGGTGATTGCGGATACGAAGATTATCCCCTTCCACGTGTGTTCACGGGCGTGGGCTTCGTCTTCAGATACACTTTTGGTTAAAACCGTACCCGTTGCCACTCCGAAGAGACCCTGAGGCAGGTGTACCAGCCGGAAGGCGTAGCTCAGGTATGCGAGCGATCCTGTAGGCAGGAAAGAGGCGACGATTGCGTTTATCAGGGTTGAGGTCTGGAGGAAGCCGGTGTTCAGGCTCATGGAAAACCAGTTTTTCAGGAAGTCCTTTATGGCCGGATGTTTGAAGTTGGGCCTCTCGTACTTTTCCCACGCGAAGGGAAGTAAAAAGAGGAACTGAAGGGCTGTCCCTACGGTAAAGGCGGCCGCGCCGAGTACGGGCCACCTATGGGCAAAGAGCAGGAGAACGATACTTCCGATATTGAAGAAAACGGGGGATACGCCCGTTATGAAGAACCTTCCCCTCGTGTTGAGTACGCCCATGGCTATGGCCGCCCCGCTTATGAAGATGAGGGAGGGAAAGGTTATGCGTACTCCGAGAACGGTAAAGGCGAACTTGTCGGCATCCTGTACGAAACCCGGCACTATAACCTTTGTGATAAGGGGGGCGAATATTACACCAATCGGGACCAGAATCAGGGTCGTTCCGAGGATTATGAAGATAAGCGCCCACAGTAGACTTCTGTCCTTCCAGCGAGCGAGGACGGGGACGAAGGCGTTCTGTGAAACTCCCTCCGCCAACATTCCCCGGAGCATCGTGGGAATTCTCACGGCCACAACCACGGCATCGGCGTAGGGTGAAGCTCCGAGGGCGTAGGCAAAGACCAGTTCCCGTACGAAGCCGAGGATGCGGCTCAGGAGGGTGCCGGCGGAGAAGGAGAGGATGGACCTTATCTTCAAAGTCCGGCCTATTCTACGGGCGGAGTGTACCTTTAAAGGTCCCTGAGGGTGTTGGAAACCGTCATCCACACCGTAAGGAAACCGACGAGGGAGAGGATGAAAAACCATCCCCAGAATATCCACGGGCTGATAAGGTACCCAAAGAGGCCGGAGAGGACGTTTATGGCTACGCCACGCCACACCCCTAAGAATGCGAGGACTGTGATAAACCCTACAAAGGCCGGGATCACGAAAATAAGAGGTAAAAAGAGCCATTCAAGACCGGCCATGCAGGGGAGATTGTAAGGGAGAGACCCATGTAAGAACGAAAGGACGGTCGTATAAATTTAGATTTTACCCTTCCACAAGGTAGATTTGAGACGAGGTGATGCTTCTCATTCTTCTCTTTCAGGGCTTGTTCAAATTCCACAAGGTAGATTTGAGACTGGGGTATGCCCACTTAAGCGACGTAATTATCAAGCATAGTTCAAATTCCACAAGGTAGATTTGAGACCAATTATTCTGGGACATTGATAGATGCTGTATTTGGGTTCAAATTCCACAAGGTAGATTTGAGACTCATAGCTGTGGCAAGGAGGTAGGGAAATGAATAAGGGTTCAAATTCCACAAGGTAGATTTGAGACTGTACCCACTCTGGGAGCGTGAAACGGTAGACGTGGGTTCAAATTCCACAAGGTAGATTTGAGACCTCCTTGGTCCGAAGTAAAAGAACTCAAGTCCGAAAGTTCAAATTCCACAAGGTAGATTTGAGACAGGGGGGCGTACCCCTGTTGCCACACGGGGGCGACCGCGTTCAAATTCCACAAGGTAGATTTGAGACCGAAATGCGCCGGATCGGGGACAATCACAAAATCTACGTTCAAATTCCACAAGGTAGATTTGAGACAATGAGTATAGTACTTAAACGTGACGCTCATGAGGTAGTTCAAATTCCACAAGGTAGATTTGAGACACCATATGAGGTTACCATGGTCTCCCCATATCTTGAAGGTTCAAATTCCACAAGGTAGATTTGAGACAAGACTTACGAGGATTGGATGAATCTTGACCTGACGGGTTCAAATTCCACAAGGTAGATTTGAGACACGATCTAACGAAGCTCGCGTTTGAGGGGATAAGCGAGTTCAAATTCCACAAGGTAGATTTGAGACATCTTTAGGACATAATAATTTCCGTAATCTGTGATATGTTCAAATTCCACAAGGTAGATTTGAGACTCTATGCGGGCGACCACTCCATACGTCTCCTCAGCGGTTCAAATTCCACAAGGTAGATTTGAGACCCGTGTGGAAGACCGGGCGTGTAGGAATACGTGCGGGTTCAAATTCCACAAGGTAGATTTGAGACCGTACCAGATTGTAATTCCGTAGTTTCTATGAACGAGAGTTCAAATTCCACAAGGTAGATTTGAGACCGGAGGTCGTGAAGGTGTTGGATCTCTTTGAACTTTCGTTCAAATTCCACAAGGTAGATTTGAGACCCGATCCGTCAGATGAATAATTTTCAAACTTACACCCCCTCATTTTCCCCAATTTTTGCTGAACCTCCGGTCTTGCATCTTTGAAAATTTATGAATTTACAGACCCGTCCCGCGAGTTAATACACCAAAACTTCGCCGCCTCGTGCCTCACAGCCCCCAGCCGAGACTGGGGCCGGTCCCTCCCATAGGCCGCCCTCAGGCGACCACCCGCTGTAGGCACGCACTTCCCGGCGGCTCCCTGCCCCTCCCCTGCCTCCTCTGTCTCTCTCCCGGGGACGGGCTTAACGACCTCCCTTCGCTACGCTACTTACTCGGCCTTTAATACCTCCTCCACCCGCCATTATAAGGGTGTAATCTGACATGTTTAAACGCCCCTACAATCTCCACCCATGGATCCCGAAACTCGCCTGCGTAAATTTGTCAGCGTAGTGAAAGAGATCTACGAGAACCTGTCCGAAGACGATGCACCGGTGAAGCTCATGAAGAAGGTAAAAACCCGTTCACCCTTCCACGCCCTCATAACCACCATGCTGAGCATAAGGGCGAGAGACGAGGTAACCCATAAAGTGGCCGCAGAGCTGTTAAAGAGGACGCCCACCCCTGAAGCTCTGTGCGACATGCCCCTTGAGGAGATAGAGAGGATACTCAAACCCCTCGGATTTTACCGTCAGAAGGCCAGAAACGTTAAAGAGGCCGCCTGCAGGATAGTTAAGGAGTACGGTGGGAAGGTACCCGACACCCTTGAGGAACTCCTCACGTTCAAGGGGGTAGGCAGAAAGGTGGCGAACATAGTACTTTATAACGCTTTCGGTAAGCCCGCCGTGGGAGTGGATACGCACGTTTATCGGATAATAAAGGAGAGGTGGAAACTCCTCCCGAACGCTAAGAAGCCCGAAGACGTTGAGAGGTTCCTGATGGAGAATCTGCCTCAGGAGATGTGGGGAGAGGTGAACCGTTACCTTGTGGGCTTTGGACAGGCTATATGCAAACCCGTAAACCCGAAGTGCGATATCTGTCCCCTGAGGGAGGAATGCCCTTACGCGGCAGAAACCCGTCAACCTTAGAATTGGAAGGCGAATGAAGAAGATAACCGTAATAGGGGCCGGACTTGCCGGCAGCGAAGCCGCCCTCGTTGCCGCGAACGTGGGGGTACAGGTTGACCTCTACGAGATGAGACCTAAGAAGATGACCCCCGCCCACTCAACGGGTAGACCCGCCGAGCTCGTATGCTCCAACACGTTCAAATCCAAAGACCTCCACTCTGCCCCCGGCCTCTTAAAGGCCGAACTGGAGATGCTCGGCTCTCCGCTCCTCAAGTTCGCGAAGGAGTGCGAGCTACCGGGGGGTAAGGCCCTCGCGATTGACAGAGAATGCTTTTCTAAAAAGGTTGAAGAGGCCATAGAGAGCCACCCCAACATCCGTTTTATAAGGGAGGAAGTCAGGGAAATACCCGACGGTATAGTGGTTATAGCCTCCGGACCCCTTACGAGCGACCCCCTCTCCGAGGCCATCGGCCGACTCCTTGGTGAGGAGTACCTGCACTTCTACGATGCCCAATCGCCTATAGTGGACGGCGATACCCTTGACTACAGCAAACTTTACTTCAAAGACCGCTTCGGGCAGCAGGACGAGGCCTACCTGAACGCCCCCATGACCAAGGAGGAGTACATGAGGTTCTGGGAAGCCCTGGTGAACGCCGAAATACATCCTCCCAAGGACTTTGAAAAGGATGCGAAGTACTTTGAGGCCTGCCTTCCCATAGAGGAGATGGCCCGACGGGGGCCGGAGACACTCCTGTACGGGCCGTTGCGCCCCGTGGGCCTTGAGGATCCGAGGACGGGTGAACTCCCCTACGCGGTCGTACAGCTCCGCAGGGAGGACATGGAGGGTAAGGCGTGGAACTTAGTGGGCTTTCAGACCCAGCTCAAGTGGGGGGAGCAGAAGAGGGTATTCCGGATGATACCGGGTCTTGAGAACGCCGAATTCCTCCGGTACGGTGCCGTCCACCGGAACACCTTTATAAAGTCTCCCGTCCTCCTCCTCCCTACCCTCCAGCTCGAAAAGGAGCCGAGGATACTCTTCGCCGGACAGATAACGGGAACGGAAGGATACGTCCCTGCCATAGCAGGAGGTCACCTTGCCGGTCTCAACGCCGCCCGTATAGCCCTCGGCCTTGAACCTGTCATCCTGCCAACCCATACGATGATGGGATCGCTCTTTAACTACATTACTTCGGCGGATCCTAAGTACTTCCAGCCCATGAACGCCAACTTCGGCATAATACCGGACGTACCCAGAATGAAAAGGGACAAAAGGCGCAGGTACATCGTGGAGAGGGCGTTGAGGGAGATGCGGGAGTTCGTGGAGATGTTGAAAGCCGGAGTATAGCAGCTTCACACACGTTTAATCAACAGTTTTGCCTCTACTTGCCGGATAAATTTTAGTGGAAAATGGGAAATTTTTCCCTCATTTCTAAAATGTTTTTCACATCGTAACGTACTTCCTGAAAAAATTCGCGTTTCGGCTTTAAAATTGAAGATATGCTTTGGGTGGTGGCACTCAAAGGCATCGTAGGTTCCGAAGCAGGTGTAGGTCTCAGAGAGACCTACGAACAGGGTGTGAAAACGGTCTTCGCGGAAAACGTCGGTCAGCTTCCGGATGGTATACTGTTCTACAGTCTGCATCCGACCGTAGCCTACGTCTTTGAGGACGGCAGGATACATATCGGAGACGTATCTTTAAGGGTAGGGTTCCCCCGTTTTATCGTTTCCGACATGCCTGCGCGAACCAGGATCTCCTACTTCGGTAAGGGAAAGGGGATCAAGGGGATTCCCACTTACAGGAGGATCGTTCTGAAGGAGGCCTACCCTGATATAGACGCCGTGCTTACCGCCGATGAGAACGGCAGATTTGAGATTCAGTTCGTCGTTTATCCGGGAGGGGATCCGACGAAGATAGCCCTGGAGACGGATGCGGATGTTGAGGTACAGGAAGATGGTCTGTACGTCGTCAAAAACGGCAGGGAGATAGTAAAGTTGAGCGACCTCAAGGCGTATCAGGGGGCAGAGGAGGTGGAGATCAGGCCCGTATTGTCCAAAAACACCCTCAAGTTCGCAGTCGGGGAGTACGACACGAGGTACACCCTCGTAATTGACCCCGTGGTTACGGCCATAGTAGCCTCAAGCATGGGGGATGCCGCCAACGCCGTGGCCGTTGACAACGACGGAAACGTTTTCTTAGCCGGGTATACCCTCAACTACCCCGATTTCTCCGAAAGCAGGAACGTCTTCGGAAGCTTCAGCGGGTATCAGGACGCCTTCGTCGTGAAGCTCAGTCCGGATCTGACGACGCACCTATCAACGGCGATAATAATGTCAGATCAGTGGGACGAGGCCTTCGGACTTGCCGTTGATAACACCGGGTACGTTTACGTGGTGGGATGGACGGGGGATGCCACGAACTTTTCCGTCAGCAGGATAATTCACGGAAGCCCGAACAACTATGACGCCTTCATCACGAAGTTGAGCGACGACCTCTCCACCCACGAGGCGACGGCAATAATAGCGTCTACGGGAGCCGATGCCGCTCTGGATGTCGTGGTGAACGCGGGGTACGTTTACGTGGTGGGGAGTGCCGGATACTACCTTGACTTTCCCGGCTCAGGCCCCAGGTTTGGAAGCAGCGTTGGGTCAAAGGAGGTGTTCGTCGCAAAGTTGACTTCGGATCTCGCCACCCTTACGGCGAGGGTTCTGCTCACGTCCGACAGCGCGGATTACGGCAGGGCCATAGCACTTGACCCTTCGGGGGATATAATCGTAGCCGGATACACGGGTAATGCCACGGACTTCTCGGCCACCTCAAGCATCTTCGGTACGCCCGGCGGGTACGATGCCTTCGTCACCAAGCTCTCCCTTGACCTGAGTACCCACCTCGGAACCGCCATAATCGCATCTCCCTCCAGAGACGAGGCCCACGGTGTCGCGTCCGCCCCTACCCCTTCCGGAGAAATATTCGTCGTGGGCTGGACCTACGATCCGGACAACTTTTCAACGGGCAGAACGGTTTTCGGCTCGTCCGGAGGTTTTACGGACGCCTTTATAACCAGACTGAGTAACGATCTGACGACCCATGAAGCGACGGCCATACTGACGTCCTCCGGTTCGGATGAGGCTCACGATGTTGCCGTATCCTCCTCCGGTGAGGTCTACGTGGTGGGGATGGCTTACAACTCCTCCGATTTCTCGCAGGATAGGACGGTATACGGTAGTTCGGGGTACAAGGACGCCTTCCTTACGAAACTTTCCGGGGATATATCTTCCCACATGGCAACTGCGATTCTGGCCTCAAGCATGGACGACTACGCTTACGCCCTTGCCCTATCCCCCTCCGGGGAGGTGTTGGTAGCGGGTAGGACGAACAACTACGCGGACTTCTCCCTGAACAGGACGGTCTTCGGGACGACCTCACTTGACGATGAGGCCTTCGTCGTTAAGGTCCCGGACGCGGTATCCGTTGATGAGAAACCGGAGAGAGAGGCCATATCGGTTGATGTTTTCAGAAATGTTCTCAGAATTTCCTTTACATCTCCATCCTACGTCGGCTACGACGTGTACTCGGCAGATGGCAGGCTCGTAAAACGGGTAAGTCTCGGCTACCTCCCGGCAGGCAGGTACGAGTACAGGTTTGACCTACCGAAGGGAGCTTACCTGCTCAAGGTGAGGGTTGGGGACGAGGTGATGAAAATAAAGGGGATAATGTAAAAGGAGGACGCGATGCACCTTCTTGTACTCCTCTCCCTCTCATGCCCAAGGGGTGAGTCCGAGTGCATACTCTCCTACCACCAGTACGTGAAGGTGAGAAAAGACGGCTCCCTGCGAGTCCGTGAGGACATAAGGGTAGTGGCATCCGGATTTGACATAAAACGGGGCATATACAGGGACTTTCCGACCAGATACCTCGGAGGGAAGTACGAGGTCGGGTTCAGGGTATTAAGGGTTCTGAGAAACGGAAGGCCCGAAAACTACTTCACACGGAGCATAAGCGGGGGTGTGAGACTGTTCATAGGCAGAAAGGACGTCCGCCTCAGGCCGGGGGTCCACACCTACACGATAGAGTACGAGACGGACAAACAGCTCGGAATATTCAAGGATCACGACGAGCTCTACTGGAACGTGACGGGAAACGACTGGATATTCCGCATGTACGAGGTGAGGGCCGTGGTTGAACTGCCGAAGGGAGTTCCGAAGGATAAAATACGGCTTAAGGCCTTTACGGGCAGGTACGGCAGCAAAGGGCAGGATTACAGGGCGTGGGTTGACAGGAGCGGCAGGGCGCACTTTAAGACCACGAGGCCGTTGGACCCGAAGGAGGGCCTGACCATAGTCGTGGGATGGCCTAAAGGGTACGTCTCCGTTCCGGCGAGGGTCAAAAAGCTCCTTGAGAGCAGCTGTCCCGGAGGGGAGAAGAGGTGCATAAGGTCCTACGTCCAGAAGGTGAAGGTCAGAAAGGACGGAAGCATACTCGTTAAAGAAGAGCTTGAAGTCGTCGGGAACATATACAGTGGAAAGGAGGGGGAGATAAGGAACTTCCCGCTTCACACGGAGGGTAGGTTCGGCGTAAAGCGAAAGGTCAGCCTTGATGTGAAGAAGGTCCTCATAAACGGAAGGCCCGTGAAGTGGTACGTTGACGAGCTGAAGGACTGGATGTACGTCCTGCGCGTGAAGAACCCTCCCCAGAATCCCGGTCTCCACAGGCTCTCCTTCACCTATGAGATAGACGGCCTGATAACGTCCAAGAACGGAAAGGACGTCCTGAACTGGGAGGTCGCTGACAACGTGAGCGTTCCCATATACGCCCTGAAGGTCTCCTTTGACCTTCCGGGAGGGGTTCCGGAGAAGAAGATAACGGTATCGGCCGAGAGCGACCAGAACAGGGCGGAGTTCAAAAAGGAGAGGGGGGACGGCGATGTGGTCCTGGCCACCACCTCCCCCATTCCCTCCCTCACCGACGTAAACGTATCCCTCTCCTGGCCCAAAGGGTACATCTCCCCTCCGTTTGCAAAGAGAGCCGGAGGATTCGTCAGGGATTTCGGTGGTATCCTGTCCTTCTGGCTCGTAGTCCTTGCCCTCGCCCTATTTTACGCCGTCGCCTGGTTCTTCGTAGGCAGAGATCCCAAAAAGGGCGTGATAATGCCCCTTTTCCATCCCCCAAAGGGACTCTCACCCGCAGCCATCAGGTACCTCTACAGGATGGATTACGATGCCGAGTGCCTGACGGCCAACATCATTTCAGCCGCCGTCAAGGGGATGGTGAAGATAAAGAAGGGGGACTACGGATATAAGCTCCAAAAGCTCTGGAAGGACTACCCGACGGGCCTGATTCAGGACGAGAGGATGGTCGTTCAGAGACTCGTTGATAAGGATCTGGGGGACTACGACAGCGTAAACCCGGTCTTCCGGATGCTCAGGAAGTATCTTGAAAACAACTTCGGAAGGCTTTTCAGGAGGAACGAGGGCGTTCTGTATCTTGGCCTGGGAGTGGCGCTGATCGCTTTACTGGTTCTCTCCTTCTTTGCCGGGATGTGGGGGAACTTGCTCTCCATGGGCATGGCCCTCCTCTTTGCGGCGTTTTTCCTCGGAATATCCGTCGCTATAGCCTTCTTCGCAACCGGACTCATAACGTCCTTCTTAAAGGTGAACGAGGACTTCATATTCTTCTCCCTGACGGCGATACTTTTCGTTTTGTCCATGGCCGTATTCAGATACGTTCCTTTCGGCTTCGTCAAGGCTCTGAATTTCACTTTTCTGAACTTTATACTCTCGTTTTTTGCCATCCTGCTCCTCTTTCTCTGGGGTAGGAAGTACCTTCCCCGCTTTACGGAGAGGGGTATGGATCTCATAAGGCAGATAGAGGGTTTCAGGCAGTTTTTGTTAACGGCCGAGAAGGACCGGCTTGAGGCCCTCTTCCCGGAGGATAGCCTTCCGAAGATTTACGAGAGGTTTCTGCCCTACGCCCTCGCCTTAGACGTGGCGGATACGTGGGCGGATCGGTTCGCCTCCTACCTTGAGGCCGCCAACTACAGGCCGGAGTGGTACGAGGGAGAGACCGTGACGTTCACGGATACGGTGAGGTTGTACTCGGATATATCGTCAAGCATATCCTCGGCCACGGAGCCTCCCTCCTCTTCCTCGGGATCCGACTCCTACATCCCCACCGGTGGCACCATGACCTATCCGGAGAGCTCACCCCCCGGCTCCAGATCCGGGTTTGATGAGGACAGCGGGTACTCCGGCGGTGGCGGAGGAGGTGGGGGCGGCGGGGGATGGTAGATCCGATTTGAAAAATCGCCTCAACTCCTGTATAATACTAATACCATGTTGTG
>WFXS01000058.1 GCA_015490465.1 Caldifarciminota bacterium | reverse complement strand
GGTATGGATGGGTAGGGACGTTGAAGAGGGATTTGAGTTTTCCTTGAGCTGCCTCTTACCCAAAGAGTATCACGTTACCCTGCGTAAAGACACTTTCAACGCGATAAAATACCTCCTGAAGGTAGGTTTTGATCCTAACGCTGGGGAGGTAGGTATCCTTAGAGAGGATCTTTATCTGTTTAATACCAATTACGATATTAAGGAAAAGGTAAATCGCACGCTGTTCCCGGAGGTCTTTCCAGACCCCCGAATCGTTCCGGTGGGTGGTAAAATACGGACTCCCAAAGGCCATAGGCTCGTGGTCAGGCGCCGCGAGTACGGGCGACGGGTGTATCTTAAGTCCGAAAAGACAGATTATAACATTACGCTTGACGTTAATCCTCGTAAATCGGCGCTCTCGGTCATTCTGGAAGATGAAACCAGATTTCGCACTTCCCTGTGGTTCAGGAACCTTCTCAGCGATTCGCTCCTGTTTATCCATCTTAACGTTGAGGAGATGCGCAAGCCCGTATCCCCCTTTGAATCCCCGGTCTTCAAACCCGACGGATCCAATCTCCCTATGGTTATAAAGAATCTTATGGATAATCACAAGGATTTGTACAAATGGTACGTGGAGCATGTTAAAGCCTACCTTGAAGATGTAGAGGACGTTACTGTAAAATCAAGACCGGAGGACAATTTCATCTACCTCGTGGTAAAGTACAGATACGGCTACGAGGCACCATCCTGGATGTTGTCCGATGGGACCCTGCGCTTCCTCGCTCTCGCCCTTATCCCGTATTTACCTCCACAGAACAGGATATTCCTGATTGAGGAACCCGAAAACGGCATACATCCGGGGGCTATAGAGGGTGTCTTTGAGGCGTTAAGTGCGACGTGGAACTCCCAGGTGCTGGTGGCAACTCACTCTCCGATATTCCTTAAGCTCGCTTACGAGGACGACCTCTTGATCTTCCGCAAAACTCACGAAGGCTCTACGGATATAATAAGAGGCAAGGAGCATAAAGAATTGAAACGCTGGAAAGGGAAGACGGATCTGGATGTTTTATTCGTAGGAGGTATCTTATGAGGATTCTCGTCCTTCCTGCCGATGGTACCATAAAGGAGGTTATACGTATCCTTTTTGAAAAACTCAAACGCAAACCTTACGAACTATCCTTTGAGTACGATATGCCATATACTTACAGCAGTGATACCATAGCCTATAACAACCCAGAAAGTATTTTGAGACGTATCAACACGGACGACTACGACGCGGCGATAGTTGTACTGGATATTGACTGGGACGGAGCGCCGGAAGACCCCGATAAGATAAGGCGAGACATAAAGGATCGTATCAGGAGAAACTCCAGATGGAGTGAAGATGATATAGAGGTGATAGTTATATCACCGGAGTTGGAAATATGGGGATGGTACGATCGGGATAAGGTCATTAAAGTGTTGGGTATAAAGGATCGGGAACGCTTCAAGGAGATATACGATGAACTTTCAAAGCGGCCCGACGGTAAGCCTGCTCGCCCAAAAGAGGCCTTTCAAGCTTTGAAAGGCATAGGCCGAAGGCCGTATGGACGCCGTATGAGGGTAATTTTGAAAGAGCTTGCAGAAAAGGTACCGCAAAGAGTTATAGAAAACTGCGAAGATCCGGAATTCAGAAGGCTCATTGATTTTATAAAAAACCGCGCTTCGCATTAAGGGGCCCGCAGACTTCTGTACCTGCGGGCCTTCAGTCTTATCAGCATCTCTCACCGAGTACGGCCTGGGCGGCCGCAAGACGGGCCACCGGCACCCTGAAGGGGGAGGCGCTCACGTAATCAACCCCCGCCTTATAGAACTTCCGTATGCTCTTGGGGTCCCCGCCATGCTCACCGCACACCCCCACCTCAAGGTTCTCCTTCTCGCACTTGCCCCTGGACGTCCCCATCTCCACCAGGGCCACCACGGCGTCGTCCACCGTCTTGAAGGGGTCGTCCTCAAGGAGGCCCTTCTCTATGTACTCCGGCAGGAACTTGCCGGCGTCGTCCCTTGAGAAGCCGAGGGTCGTCTGGGTTAGGTCATTCGTCCCAAAAGAGAAGAAGTCGGCGTAGCGGGCTATCTCGTCCCCTTTAACCGCCGCCCTTGGCAGCTCAATCATCGTCCCGACCTCAATCTTCCCCTTCAGGCCGTACCTCTCAAGCACCCCCTCCACTATCTCTCTCACCTTCTCCATTTCCGAGGCGAAGGCCACAAGGGGGAGCATTATCTTGGGTTTGGGGTTATAGCCCTCCTCCTTGAGCTTCAGGTAGGCCTCGGCCACGGCCTCCGTCTGCATGGCGTAGATGTCGGGGTAGGTGATGGCCAGCCTAACGCCCCTGTGTCCGAGCATCGGGTTGGCCTCTTCGGTGGCCTCAACCAACCTCCTGATCTCCTCCTCGGATACCCCGGCGTACTGGGCCGTCTCCTTAATCTGGTCCTCCGTCTTGGGGAGGAACTCGTGGAGGGGAGGATCCAAGAGGCGGATTATCACCGGGAGGCCGTCCATCTCCTTCAGGAGGCCGTAGAAGTCCTCCGCCTGATAGGACTTTATCCTCCCCTTGGCCTCCTCGTACCTCTCCCCCTTCCTTGAGGCGAAGAGGATCATCGTACGGAAGTCCCTTATCCTTTCCTCGGCGAAGAACATATGCTCCGTGCGGGCGAGACCTATACCCTCCGCCCCGAACTCCCTCGCCCTGCGGGCGTCCTCTGGCGTGTCGGCGTTGGCCCTCACACCGAGCTTACCCTTCCGTACCTCGTCCGCCCACTCAAGCAGCTCCGCCACCTCACCGCCCAGCTCCGGCTCCACCTTCGGTACATCCCCCAGATAGACCTTACCGCTGCCTCCGTCTATGGTGATGACCTCCCCCTCGCGCACCACCACCTCCTTGCCGTTGTAGGTGTGTTCCCCGCTCACCTTGAAGTAGCCCTCGTCCTCGTAGATGTCTAACATCTCGGCGCCGACGACGGCGGGCTTACCCATACCCCTGGCCACGACGGCGGCGTGGGACAGGGCGCCACCCCTCCCCGTCAGGATACCGACGGCTGCGGCCATACCCTTGATGTCCTCCGGGGAGGTCTCAACCCTCACCAGTATTACCCTCTCGCCCTTCTCCGCGAGGTCGTGAGCCTTGTCCGGGTGGAAGACCACCTTACCGGTCGCCGCACCGGGGGAGGCGGCTATCCCACGGGCTATGACGGGGACGTATCCGAGTTGCTTCTCAACGACCTTCTCGTCTATGTAGGGGTGGAGGACCTGCTCAAACCTGTAGGGGTCCACCCGCATTATGGCCTCTTCCCTGGTTATGAGGCCCTCCTTGGCCATATCAACGGCTATCTTCACCTCGGCCTTGGGTGTGCGCTTACCGCGACGGGTCTGGAGGAGCCACACCTTCTTCCGCTCTATGGTGAACTCTATGTCCTGCATGTCCTTGTAGTACCTCTCCAGCTTGTCGGCCAGCTCAAGGAGTTCCTTATAGACGTTGGGGTCCCACTCCTCAAGGGAAATCTGGTTGGGGTCCTTCTTGTCCCTCTTAGACAGGGGCATGGGGGTACGGATACCCGCCACGATGTCCTCACCCTGGGCGTTAGGGAGGAACTCACCGTAGACCCGCTTCTCACCGGTGTTGGGGTCCCTCGTAAACATCACCCCCGTACCGCTGTCGTCCCCGAGGTTGCCGAAGACCATGGCCACGACGTTGCAGGCCGTTCCGAGGTCGTCGGGTATGCCCTCAATCCTCCGGTACTCTATGGCTCTGGGGTTGTTCCAGGAGTCAAAGACGGCCTTTATGGCCATCCAGAGCTGCTGGTAGGGGTCCTGCGGGAAGTGCGCCCCGGTCTCCTTCCTTATAACCTCCTTGAACCTCTCCACGACCTCCTTCCAGTCCTCGGCCGTCAGGTCGGTGTCCTTCACCTCCTTCGCACTTTTACCCAACTCCTCCGCCTTCCTCTCCTTTACGGCCTCCAGCTCCCTGTCAAAGAGCCTGTCGTCTATCTTGAGGACCACCTTGCCGAACATCTGGAGGAAGCGCCTGTAGGAGTCGTAGGCGAACCTCTCGTTGGCCATCTCGGCGAGGCCCTTAACCGTCTCGTCGTTCAGGCCGAGGTTCAGGATGGTGTCCATCATTCCGGGCATGGAGACGGGGGCGCCGGAGCGGACGGAGACCAGTAGGGGGTTGTGGGGGTCGCCGAACTTCTGTCCCTTGGCCTCCTCAACCTTCCTAAGGTTCTGGAGGACCTCCTCCTCCAAACCGGGAGGGAACTGCCTGTTGTGGGCGTAGTAGTACCGGCATACCTCCGTCGTTATCGTGAAGCCGGGGGGAACGGGTAGGCCGGCATGGGTCATCTCGTGCAGACCGTGGCCCTTACCTCCGAGGAGGCCTTTACTGAGACCGTGGCCTTCGGCTACACCGTTGCCGAAGAAGTACACCATCTTTTTGGCCATAGGGTGGGATTTTACTGTGGTAGGGCGTGGCAATTACGAAATTTCTCACTGTATTTCCTGTATTCCTTCCCTCTAACGTAAGGGTACCGTAACAGGGGGACTGTGGTTTTTGCCAGTGGAAGGTTCCAGAGGCGACAAATCGGCGTTTACCCCTGATTATACTTTCCCTCCCGCTGATGGCGTCAGATTACTGAGCCATAGCCCGGTTGTGCTGAAGTCTCTCTCAAGGGTAATCTGAAACGTAAATAGTATTGCAAGAGTACACACGATAGGAAAATACGGCCTTAAAATCCCTCAGGGTGACACTTATCAAAAAAGGTAAAAAAGTTATCCTGACGGGCAAAGGGAGGGTTGAAGTTTACGACCCCTCCGGGAGGCTCATCGACAGGTTCACGGTTAACGGCCATAAGGAGATCCATCTAAAATCCGGTGTCTACATGTTCCGTATAGATGGGAAGATAAGGAAGGAGATCGTAAGATGATGAGGAAGATACTGACAGG
>WFXS01000057.1 GCA_015490465.1 Caldifarciminota bacterium | reverse complement strand
CCCTCAACCACCCTCCTTACCGCCGGCCTCCAGTCAAGCCGCATAACCCCATCCTCCTCGTATATCCCAAAGGGGAGGGCCTCCGGATCCGGGACGTCGTAAGCCGCACCCTCAAGCACCTGCGGGGCCTCCGCCTGATAGGTGGCCTTCAGAATAAGGCCCAGAAGGGCGGCGAAGCCGTCAAAGAGCCTGCCGATGCTCGTCGTTATCGGGGAGTTGAGACCCCTTTCAACCATCCTCAAGACCGTACGGACGTGTTCGCCGGGTAGGTCCCCGATGAAGGGAAGGGGTGGTATATCTCCGCCGTAGGTCCCGTAGAGGAGGGACAGGGCCACCCTCCACGGCTCCTTAACCGCCCTCTCCCCTCCGGGGAGTCTGAAGGGCCTTAGGGTCGCCACCCTTTTGAAACCTTTGAAATCTCCGAGAAGGGCCTCCCCTCCCCACACCGTCCCGTCCGTACCGTACCCCGTCCCGTCCCACGTGAAGGCCAGGACCTCCCCCTCTATGCCGTACTCAAGGGCGACGGCCGACAGGTGGGCGTGGTGGTGCTGGACGGCCACCCCCGGAACTCCCCACCTCTCCGTCAGTTCCTTCGCCAGATGCGTCGTAAAGTAGTCGGGGTGCATGTCATAGGCTACCACCTCCGGCCTGACGTCGTAGAGGCGGAGGAAGTCCTCTATACCCCTGCGGTAGGCCTCCCTTATCCGCAAACCCTCAAGGTCCCCGAAGTGCTGGGAGACTATCACCTCCCTGTCCCGCGTTATGGCGAAGGTGGCGTTCATGTGGCCGCCGACGGCGAGGATTGCGCGGGCCACCCTCTTCAGGAGGAGGGGGACGGGGACGTACCCCCTCGCCCTCCGCGCCTTTACGAATTGCCTGTGGCCGATGTATATGAGGACGGAGTCGTCCGCGTGCCTCACTATGGGCCTGTCGTGGTAGAGTATCCCGTCCACGAGGCCTTTGAGGTTCTTCAGGGCCTCTTCGTCCCTGTACTCTATGAGGTCGCCGGAGACGTTCGCGGACGTGGCTACGACGGGGAACTTCAGCTCCCGCAGGAGCATACGGTGCAGGGGTGTGTAGGGCAGGAAGACGCCGAGGTAGGGGGATGAGGGGGAGATGAGCCTTGAGAGTTCCGCTTCGGGCTTTCTCTTCAGGAGGACTATGGGGGATTGGGGGGAGAGCAGGAGCCTTATAACCTCATCGTTCAGGGAAACGTGCCGCGAGAGGGTTTCAACGTCCGGGTACATTACGGCGAATGGTTTCGTCGGCCTCCCCTTCCTCCTCCGCAGCTCCGCCACCGCTTCATTGCTGCGGGCGTCAAGGATTATGTGATAACCTCCCAGGCCCTTAACGGCGATTATCTTCCCCTCCCTTACGCACTCCACCGCCCTCTTAAAGGCCTCCTCCCCCTTCAGGTCCTCCCCTTCCGCCTTCCAGAGCAGAGTCGGGCCGCAAACCGGGCAGGCTATAGGCTGGGCGTGGAAGCGCCTGTCCGTCGGATCCTCGTATTCCCGCCTGCACTCCTCACACATGGCGAAGACCTTCATACTCGTGTTCGGCCTGTCGTAGGGGAGGTCCTCAATTATGGTGAAGCGGGGACCGCAGTGGGTGCAGTTTATGAAGGGGTAGAGGTACCTCCTGTCCTCCGGGTCAAACAGTTCCCGCAAACACGCATCACAAATTGCCAGATCCGGCAGTATCCATACCCTCCTCTCCCCCTCCCCCTCGCTCTTCAGGATCCGGAAGTCCCCGTACCCCGCCGGCGGCAACTCCTCAATCTCCATCCGGAATACGATGGCGGGCGGGGGTTTCTCACCCTCAAGTTTCCGGAGGAACTCCTTCAGTCTCCACTCCTCCCCCTCAACGTCAATCTCCACCCCACCTGTGCCGTTCCTGACGTACCCCTTGAGGGAGAGGCCAACGGCGAGGTTGTAGACGAAGGGGCGGAAACCCACCCCCTGTACTATGCCGTTCAGCCTGATCCGGAGCCTCTTCACGCCACGGATTCCACCTCCTCACCCTCGGCCAGGTCCTCCCTGCGGATTATCTTGTAGCCTCCGAGCATCGCCTCAACTTCAGAGGTCATCATCCTGACCGCCATATATACGACGAGGTAGACGTGTATTACGACGAATACGGCGAAGAACCACAGGAGCCAGTGGTGGAGGTACCTCACCCAGTTGAGGTTATCACCGAAGGGCTTGAGTCCCCATTCGGCCACAAACCTCCAGAGGGGGGAGTACTGGGCGCTGGCGTAAATTACGAAGCCGGAGAGTATGGAGAAGGCCACGGCCAGATAGACGAAGACGTAGGCTATCTTGGCGATGGGGAAGTGTCCGAAGTAGAGCCTCCAGGGTCTCACCGGCCACACGAGGGCCAAAATCTCGTCAAGGGCGTGCTTCCAGAACCTCCCGTCCCACCGCAGCATCTCGCTCCATCTGCTCTCCCTACTCCCCACGAAGCCCCAGTAGAGGCGGAGGAGGAAGGCCGCCGTCAGGAAGTAGGCTGCGACGAAGTGGAGGTAGCGGATGGTTCCCATAAGGAAGATGTCGGAGGCATCCCCCGGCTGGGAGAAGGGCGGATTCCCTATCAGGTAGCCAGTGATCATCAGGACGGATATACTGAAGGCCATTACCCAGTGGGAGATCCGGACGGGGAGGTCGTAGGGGTGGGCGGTTATGAACTCCGTTATCCTCTTCATGCTTCCCCCCCTACTGCACCTTAACCCTCACCAGCTCGTTCCCTTCGGGGTCGTAGAGGTGGGCGGCGCAGGCGAGACAGGGGTCAAAGGAGTGGATGGTGCGGAGGATCTCCAACGGCTGTTTGGGGTCGTGGATAGGAGTTCCTATAAGGGAAGTCTCATAAGGCCCCGGCTGACCCTTGGCGTCCCTCGGCCCGGCGTTCCACGTGGTGGGGGCTATCACCTGATAGTTCTCTATCTTCCCGTCCTTTATCCGCACCCAGTGGCCGAGGGAACCCCTCGGAGCCTCCATGAATCCCATCCCCTTCGCCTCCTTCGGCCAGGTCTTCGGGTCCCACTTCTCTCCGTTGAAGGTGCCGGTGTTCCCGGAGTTTATGAGGGTTATTATGCGGTCGTAGAGGTCGGGGAGGTAGTCTTCGGCTATTACCCAGGTCTCAAGGCAGCGGGCGGCCGTCCTTCCGAGGGTTGAGAAGAGCGCCTCAACGGGAACGTCCAACTTCTTCAGGGCAAAGCCCACCTTGTCCCTTACGGCCCTGTGGCCGAGGGCGTACGCCACCACCATACGGGCGAGGGGTCCGACCTCCATGGGGTGTCCCCTCCACCGCGGGGCCTTGAGCCAGGAGTACTTGCCGTCGGTGTTGAGGTACTCGTAGGGCGGCTCCGGGCCGGTGTAGTTCGGCTCGGTTTCGCCTTCGTACGGATGGAGACCCTTATCGTCCCCCACGGAGTACCTGAACCACGCGTGGGCAACCACCTCCTGCACCTGCTCCGGGTCCTTCGTATCCACCTCGTAGACCTTACCGAGGTCGTGGTTCAGGATGGCACCCCGCGGGAAGAAGAGCCTGTCAAGGTCGTAGAGCTGGCCCTCGGGGAATTCGCCGTAAACGAGGAAGTTCCCGCCACCGTCTCCGTACTTCGCCCAGTCCTTATAGAAGGAGGCTATGGCCAGAAGATCCGGTACGTAAACCTCCCTAACGAACTCTACGGCCTGGTCTATGTGATGTTTTATTTCCGAAAGCACCTTGGCGTTTATAACGGCCGGACCGTCAAGGTTCACGGACACCGGCACCCCTCCGACCAGGAAGTTGGGGTGGGGGTTCTTCCCTCCGAGGAAGGTGTGTATCCGGACTATGTGCCTCTGCCACTCAAGGGCCTCAAGGTAGTGCGCTACGGCTATCAGGTCTATCTCCGGTGGGAGTTTGTAGGCGGGATGGTCCCAGTAGGCGTTGGCGAATATGCCCAGCCTCCCCTTACTTACGAAGTTCTTGAGTCTGGTAAGGAGGTCTTTGAAGTATCCGGGGCTGGAGTTGGGCCAGTTGGAGAGGGACCTCGCTATCTCCGACGCCCTTTCGGGGTTGGCCTTCAGGGCGTTGGGTACGTTCACCCAGTCAAGGGCGTGGAGGTGGTAGAAGTGCATCACGTGGTCGTGGATGTACTGGACGGCTATGATGAGGTTTCTAAGGGCCTGAGCGAGGGGAGGTATATCTATACCGAGGGCGTCCTCCACGGCCCGGATGGAGGCGAAGGCGTGGACGGTAGTACATACCCCGCATATCCTCTGAGTGAAGGCCCACACGTCCCGCGGGTCCCTCCCCTGCACTATCCTCTCTATCCCCCTCCACATCGTGCAGGAGGAGTACGCATCGGTTATCACGTTGTTGTCTATCTCCGCCTCAATCCTCAAGTGTCCCTCAATGCGGGTGATCGGGTCTACGACTACCCTCATGCTTCACCTCCTTCGTCTTTACCTTCCGATTCTCCGGTTCCCTCCTCCGCCTTTGAGGCCAGTTTTTCGGCGAACCTTTCGGCACTTTTAACCACGGCCGTGTATAGGGCGTGGGCGCCGACCGTCAGGCCCGTCAGACCGAGGGCAACCTTCCCTATATCGTCGGCCCTGGCCTCAACCCCGAAGCCCCCCGTCTTCGGTATATGCTCGTAGAAGGGGTAGTACCTGTCCCAGAAGTCCCTCTCGGAGCAGCCAAGACAGGGATGGCCGGACTTCACCGGCCAGCTGGCGTCCATGTTCCACCGCCACGCGGCGCAGACGTTGTAGGTGACGGGTCCCTTACAGCCCACCTTGTACAGGCAGTACCCCTGTTTGGCCCCGTAGTCGTCAAAGGATAGGACGAACTGTCCGGCATCGTAGTGTGGCCTCCTCTCGCAGGTGTCGTGTATCTTCTTGCCGAAGGCGAACTTCGGCCTCCTCTGGGCGTCCAACTCCGGCAACCTGTTGAACAGGACGTAATGCACCAGAACGGCCATTATGACGTCCGGGTTGGCGGGGCATCCGGGTACGTTTATAACGGGTTTGGACCTGATTATCCGCTCCAGTCCGACGGCTCCCGTGGGGTTGGGGTTGGCCTTCGGTATCCCGCCGAAGGCGGCGCACGTCCCAACGGCCACGAAGGCGAGGGCGTGGGGTTCAATCTCCTTGAGGATCTGGATGGCCGTCCTACCGGCTACGGTGCAGTATATCCCGTCGTCCTTCGTAGGTATGGCGCCCTCAACTACGACAATTATCTGGCCCGAATACTCCTTAAGGACCTCTTTAAGTCTCTCTTCGGCCCGGTGTCCGGCGGCGGCCATGAGTACCTCGTGGTAGTCAAGGGATACGTGGTCAAGGAGGGCCTCCCCTACGGAGGGGGCGGTGGCTCTGGTGAAGGACTCCGTATTCCCGGCGCAGTCCTGAAAGTTAAGCCATATCACGGAGGGTCTTCCATCCCGCGCTGCCTTCTCCACCGCCCTCGCTATCCTCGGTATCGCCGTCTGAGACAACCCGAGGAGTACGGCCATTCTCCCACAGAATTTGAAGAACTCCCTCCTGTTTAACTCCTCAATCTCCCGTTCCTCCAGTTTCTCAAGTACGTCTATTGCGCTCATCACCCGTATCTTATGGGTGAATTGTAAAATTTTTACGAAGTTTTCGGGTACACGTTCGCACTATTAGGAAATTATGTGGGGGTCGTTTTTAAAGGTCGCCCATTTCTGCAAAAACGCGATAGGATGCAGGACACGCGTTCCTTAACGCTTCGTGGTGATCCCGGTCGGACACCTCACTTAGATCCACAAAAGCGACAAGGGGAACACTTTGGAAGTACGATCGGAAAATTCGTGCGGTGAAAACCTTCCCCGTTAAACTTACAGGACAGTTATATGAAAATTACGGTTCTCGGACTCGGAAACCTCCTTCTAAGGGATGAAGGTGTCGGTGTACACGTGCTTAAGGATCTTGAAAACCACCTCCCCGAAGACGTTGAAATCCTTGATGGAGGTACCATAGGCCTCCCCCTCCTGACCTACCTTTCGGACACCACGCATCTCCTCATAATAGACGCCGTAAAGGCGAAGGCGTCACCGGGTACGGTCATGGTCTTCGGTCAGGAAGAACTTATGCGCGGACCTCCGGTCAGGTTCTCCGTCCACGACATCTCAATAACGGACCTCGTATCCCTCCTCAAATTCAAGTACGACCGCCTGAAGGACGTACGCCTCATCGGGGTGGTCCCGGAGAGGACGGGAGCGGGGACGGAACTTAGCGAAAGCGTAAAACGGGCATGTGTTGAGGTTAAGGAGATGGTGAAAGGGATCATCGCGGAATGGAGATCGGAGGTAAAATAGCGGTATGTGCCTCGGAGTTCCGGGTAAGGTCCTATCCGTTGAAGAGGACGAGTTGGGCCTCCTCTACGGTAAGGTCAAATTTGGCGGGATCGTGCGGAAGGTTAACCTGAGTTACACCCCGGACGTTAAGGTCGGCGATTACGTCGTCGTACACGTCGGTTTTGCCATAAGCAAGATAGACGAGGATGAGGCCATGAGAGTATTTGAGTACCTGAAGAGGATGGGGGATCTGGAGGGCCTTGATGAGACAGGATGAGGGGGTCCTTGAAGGCAGGATCGTCTCAATTCGCAAAGAGGGAAAGAGCATGTGGGTAAAGGTCTCAATAAGGGGCGTAATAATAGAGGCTCTGGCCGACCTCGTTGAAGATCTGAGGGTAGGAGATAGGGTTCTGCTCCACGGCAAGATCGTCCTGGCAAAATTAAAAGAAGGAGCGGATGTAAACGGAGGAGACGGACCTTAATACCCTGTTGGCGTTCTCCCCTCAAGCGAGAGGAGGAACCTCTTCACCTCAAGCCCTCCCGAAAAACCGCCGAGGGAGTACTTCCCCACCACCCTGTGGCAGGGTACGACGATCAGGTGGCGGTTCTTCGCCATGGCGAGGCCCACCACCCTCGGATGGGTACCCATGGCCTCGGCTACCTGAGAGTACGTTAAGGTCTTCCCGTACGGCAGGTTGTGATAGATGTACTCAAGGATCCTCCTCACCGTTGGAGGGTACACTGAGAAATCCGGAAAGAAGGAGAAAGCGGTTCTCTCCCCCCTCAGGTATTCACCGATCTCCCGCTCCAGTTCCACGGAAGTTGGCCGGCCGGGGAGAGGGTGAAAACCTATCTGAATTATCTTATTCCCCTCGGCGTAGGCGTACACCTCCCTCCCCAGTATCCGGGCCATCAGAAGGGAAAGTCTTCGTCGTCGTCAAAATCAAAGTCGCCGGGGTCCCAGATGTCAAAGTCCTCCAGATCCAGCTCGTTCTCCTCGTCCCAACCTTCCTTAAGGGCGAGCACGTCTATCATGGGGTTGTCCCTTTTCAGGGCCTCGTAGACCCTGTTCAGGAAGTCCTCGGCCTCGTCGTACGTGGAGAAGTGGCCCAGAGTGACGTCCTGAGAGCCAAAAACGGCGGCCTTTACCACGTGGCCGCTCTCCACGCGCTCTATCCAGAACTCGTGCACCCTATCTATGCGCACGAGCCTGTCGGCCAGCTTTAACCATCCGTGCTTCATCTTTTGGTCTTGGCTTCTTCAAGCTCCCTTTTCCTCTCCGCTATTATCTTCTCCGCAACGCTCTGAGGGACCTCGGCGTAATGGCTGAAGAACATGGTAAAGTAGGCACGCCCCTGAGTGATGGAACGGAGGTCGCTGGCGTAGGACATGAGTTCGGCGAGAGGCACGAGGGCGGTAATGAGCTTGGCGTTGCCGGCGTCCTCTATGGACTTGATCTGCCCACGGCGGGCGCCGACGTCCCCTATAACGTCCCCCATGTACTCCTCCGGAACCGTTATCTCAAGTCTCATTATAGGCTCCAGAAGTACGGGCTTACCCCTCTGGAGGGCATCCCTGAGGGCCATGGCGGCGGCACGCTTGAAGGCCAGCTCCGAAGAGTCAACCTCGTGGTAGGACCCGTCTATCAGCTCCACCTTTATGTCCACCACGGGGAAGCCGGCCAGAACGCCCTTCTGCATGGCCTCCTGTATCCCCTTGTCCACGGCGGGTATGTACTCCCTCGGTATTCGGCCACCCACGATCTTGTCAACGAACTCGTACCCTTTGCCCCTCTCAAGGGGATAGACGTTTATGATGACGTGACCGTACTGGCCACGCCCACCCGTCTGGCGGATGAACTTGCCCTCCACGTTCTGGACCGGCACCTTTATGGTCTCCCTGTAGGCCACCCTCGGCTGACCGGTATCCACGTCCAGCTTGAACGTACGTCGTATGATATCAACCTTTATGTCAAGGTGCAACTCACCCATTCCGGCGATAATGGTCTCACCGGTCTCCTCGTCCACGTAGAAGCGGAAGGAGGGATCCTCTTCGGCCAGCTTGGCGAGGACGGCGGGCAGTTTCTCCTCGTCCTTTTTGCTCCTAGGGAATATGGCCTGAGATATAACCGGCTCCGGTATCTCAAGGCTCTCAAGGATTAGGGGATGCTCAACGTCGGTTATGGTGTCTCCCGTACGGACGCTCTTTAGACCTACGACCGCCCCTATGTCTCCGGCCTTTAGCTCCTCAACGTCCTCCTTTTTGGCGGCGTGCATCCTAACTATGCGGGATATCCTCTCCCTCTTGCCCTGAGAGGCGTTGAGGACGTAGGTCCCCGCCTTAAGGACGCCAGAGTAAACCCTGACGTAGGTCAGCTTCCCTATGTACTGATCCATCTGGATCTTGAAGGCCAGAGCCGTCAGAGGCTCCGTATCAACCGGCTGACGAACGACCTCCTTCCCGTCGGGGGTCTTACCCACCACGGCTCCCCTGTCAAGGGGAGAGGGCAGGTAGTCTATAACCGCATCAAGGAGGGGCTGTATACCCTTGTTCTTGTACGCAGAGCCGGCGAAGACTGGAACGGCCTTGAGGGAAAGCGTGACCCTCCTGATAGCCTCCTTGAGTTCCTGCTCGCTTATGGGCTGTTCCTCAAGGTACTTCTCAAGTATGGCTTCGTCCACCTCGGCGAGGCGTTCTATGAGGACGCTCCTCCAGAATTCGGCCTCCTCCCTGAGATCCGGCCTTACATCCCTGTACTCGTACTTGGCACCGAGCGTCTCCTCAAGCCACACTATCTCCTTCATCGTAACGAGGTCTATCACCCCTTCAAACTCCGACTCCGCCCCTATCGGATACTGCATCGGGAGGGGAAGGGCGCCGAGTTTCTTCTCCATGGACTCAAGGGACCTGAAGTAGTCCGCCCCCACCTTGTCCATCTTGTTTATAAAGGTTATGCGGGGAACCCTGTACTTGTCGGCCTGTCGCCATACGGTCTCGCTCTGAGGCTCAACACCCTGAGAGGCGTCTAAGATGAAGATGGCTCCGTCAAGGACCCTGAGCGCCCTCTCCACCTCTATGGTGAAGTCAACGTGGCCGGGCGTGTCTATGATGTTGATCTGGTGGTCCTTCCAGAAACACGTGGTGGATGCCGAGGTGATGGTTATACCCCTCTCCCTCTCCTGCTCCATCCAGTCCATCTCCGCCTCACCCTCGTGTACCTCTCCTATCTTGTGCTTACGCCCGGTGTAGTAAAGGATGCGCTCCGTCGTTGTGGTTTTTCCCGCATCTATGTGTGCTATGATGCCGATGTTCCTTATCTTGCTTATGTCTATAGCCACGCTTTCACCTCCTCCTACCCTTAGGAGCGACTATTATACGCCCGACAATCGCAGCGTGCGGTTTCAGGATTCCACGCCGTAGCCTGCAGACTCCACGGCTTCCTTGATCTTCTCCCGGTTAAGGTCCTTACCCCATACCTCCAGCTTCTTCTCCTCCCAGTGGTACTTTATGGCCACCACACCGTCCACCTTCCTGAGAGCCTTTTCAACGTTCTTTATACAGGTCTGGCACATTATGCCCTTCAGCTTGAAGGCTTCGGAGTCGTAGGAGGAGAGATCAGCACCCTCAACGAAAACGGAGAAGTAAGGGGCAACGCTCACGGTATGGGCATGGGTATCCTTATGCTTTTCCCCTTTACAGTTAGCGTACACGCCCGAGATAGGCAAAGTCGCTAAGATCCCTGCAACTAAAACGGCTATCCATCTCATATTCCGATATTATACGGCGGTTTTCTATCCCGTCTACCCTTTTATGCCTTCGTGGTGGGCTTTCCAGAGTACGGGGTATATCTCCCCGTTTCTCAGCAGTTCCTCGTGGGTTCCCTCCTCCACCGTTTTTCCCCTTACGAGTACGTATATCCGGTCGGTTGATGCTATGGACGTAAGGCGGTGGGAGGCCAGAACGACGGTTTTTCCGAGGTTCCTCAGGCTACTCACGACCTTCTCTTCGGTCTTTGAGTCAAGGGCGGAGAGGGATTCGTCCAAAAGGATGAGCGAAGCGTTACTAAGGAAGGCACGGGCGAGAGCAAGCCTCTGTCTCTGCCCACCGGAGAGACCCACTCCCCTCTCCCCTATGAGGGTGTTAAGGCCGTCGGGCATCTTGCGAACGTCCTCGTCAAGGCCGGCCATTTCTAACGCCCACCACATCTCCTCCTCCGTAGCGTCCGGTTTCGCTACCCTCAGGTTTTCGGCTATGGTCATGGAGAAGATGAACGTCTCCTGTGGTACGAGGAGGATATGGGACCTGAGGGATGCCGTGGAGACGTTGAGGTAGTCGTACCCGTTCACGAACACCTTTCCCGCCGAAGGTAAATGGAACTTCACGAGGGTGTTGAGCAGGACGCTCTTACCCGATCCCGTAGGCCCGGTTATACCTACGAACTCCCCTTCCCTGACGTAAAGGTCAACCTTACGGAGTACGACGTTCCCGTTTATCTGGACGCTCAGACCCGATGTCCTCAGATCCCTGAATCCGCTCAGGGATATTTTGCCGTCCCTCCTTATGGAAGGCTCTGTGGAGAGGTACTTCCTTATCCTCTCGTAGGACGCGCTCCCCCTCTGGACGAGGTTGGCGAACCATCCGAGGGCTATCATGGGCCAGATCATCATGCCTATGTAGGAGCTGAAGGCGACGTAATCTCCGAGGGATATGAGGCCTGTCGTAGTCATCCTTCCACCTACTAAGAGGAGTATGGCGAGGGAGACGTAAGCGAGGGTACTTATCGCCGGATGGAAGAGGCCGTCTATTACGGCGAACTGGAGGTTCAGTCTGAGGTACTCTTCGGAGATCTCGGAGTAGCGATCGGCCAGACGGAACCGGGTATCGTAGACCTTAACCACCCTTATACCGCTGAGGATGTCCCTTAGCCACTCGGTTAAAAGGCCGAAGAAGTCCTGTACCTCCCTGAACTTACGGTATATGAGCCTTCCGAGGACGAACATAACCACGCCGATCAGGGGCAACGGTATTATCACCATGGCCGTAAGGGAGGGTGATATCAGGAGCATGGCGATTATGGAAAACGTGGTGTAAATGAGGAAGTCGGCTATGGCCACCATCCCCATGCCGAGGGCCATGTTTATGGCCTGTAAGTCGTTCGTGAACAGGGCCATCACGTCCCCCGTCTTCATCGTACGGAACAGGTCCGGATCCAGCCTGAGGGTGTGGTCGTAAAGTTTGCTTCTCAGGTTCTTCTCAAGCAGACGTGATGCCCCTATAAAGAAGTACCTCCAGAAGAAGCGGAGGAAGGAGAAGAACAGGGCCACCCCCACTATGAGGGCGGCCCACTTCGGCACCTCGGCGAAGTTTCCGACGTAGAGCTCGTTAACCGCCCTCCTTATGAACTGGGGGACGACGAGCTGCCCCAGATCAACCACCAACAGAACAAGAAAACCCGCCGCTATCCTCCCCCAGTAAGGGAGGAGGAGCCTGAGTAGGTTAAGCACCTCTTATCTACCTACTCCGCTGGTGTGGAAGGCCTTCTTAAGGGCATTCTCAAGGTCGGATATGAGGTCCTCGGCGTCCTCTATCCCGACGGAGAGCCTTACGAGGTTGGTGGGGAAGTCCGTCGCAGGTGCGAGGGCGTGGGTCGTCAGGGCCGGAGACGTGGCGAGGCTGTCGGTATCTCCGAGGGATACGGCGAAGTGGAAGAGCTCAAGGGAGGTCATGAACCTCTTAAGGTGTTCCCTCGTGCCGTCAAGGACGAAGGAGACCATACCGGAGTACCCGTTCCTCATCTGCTTCTTCGCTATCTCGTGGTAGGGGAAGGACGGCAGACCGGGGTAGTAAACCTTCACCACCTCGGGCCTACTCTCAAGGAACTGGGCCACTTTCATGGCGTTCTCGGAGTGTTTGCGCATGCGTACGGCGAGGGTTCGGATTCCCCGTGCTGTCAGCCAGGCGTTGAAGGGCTGCATAAGGGTTCCGAACATCTTGGTGACGTGGAGGAGGTCCTTTATGAACTCCTCCTTTCCGACCACCACCCCGCCTATAGTGTCTCCGTGGCCGTTGAGGTACTTGGTCGTGCTGTGCAGTACGACGTCCGCACCCCACTCTATGGGCTTCTGATGGAAGGGCGTGGCGAAGGTGTTGTCCACCACTAAGAGGGCGTCGTTCTCGTGGGCGAGCCTTGCTGACAGCTCAAGGTCGTACACGGTGAGGGTCGGGTTTCCGGGCGTCTCAACGTAGGCTATGCGGTACCCTCCCCTCTCAAGGGCGGAGTAGAACTCGTCCGGCCCGAGTACGTCCACCTTTATCCCGAGATGCTCCTGCAGGTAGGTGAAGAACTCCCCCGTACCTCCGTAAACCGGTCTGGATGCGACTATGCGGTCCCCGGGTTTGACCAGCGCCATCAGGGTCGTGGATATGGCGGCCATACCGGAGTTGAAGGCGATACCCGCCTCCGCCCCTTCTAACAGGGCGACCTTGGCGCCGAGATAAAGGGCGTTCGGGTTGGAGACGCGGGAATAGATGTGGTGATGCTCCTCCCCGGTAAAGGCACCGTAGGCCTCTTCCAGAGAGTCAAAGATGAAGGTGGAGGTCTGGTATATGGGGAGGCGGTGGGAGTTTATGGATTTGTTCATGTAAGAATCGGTCTTATGGAACCGTTCCTCATCAAGTCCTCGTACGACTTTCGTATCCTCATGCATAGTACCCCCTTGTCTTACCGGTATTATACGGAGGAAGGGGGAGCCGGTTCGGTACGTCCTTTAACTGTCCTCCCCATCAAAGGGTACCCTATGCTCTAACACTTCGGCGAGGGTGTACGGATCAAGGGAAGATATATCCGCCCCACGGGGAACGCCCGAAGGGAGTTTGGTTACCTTCACACCCTTAAGTCCCTCAACGAGGTAGCGGGCGGTGACGTCCGCCTTCACGTCGTTGGGCAGGGCGATTATGACCTCCTCCACGTTTTCCTCCCTGACCCTCCTCTGGAACTCCTTTATAGGCAGGTCCTCGGGCATTATACCCTCAGTAACGGATACGAGGTTGTAAAGGACGAAGTACCTTCCCCTGTACTTTCCACTCTCCTCCACCCTGTAAACGTCAAAGGGTGAGAGTACGACCATTATCTTCGCTTCTCTGGACGTATCCCTGCACACCTCACACACCTCCTCGTCCGTTATCACCCGGCACTTTTTGCACAGGGTTAAGGTATCAAGGCCCTTAAGGACCTCTATAAGGTTCTGACGTTTTTCCCTGTCAAATAGAAGCCGCTCTGCTACCCGTCTGGCCGTAATGGGGCCTATCTCCGGGAGAGAGTCCAGAGCTACTATGAGTCGCCTGAAAGCCGCCGGTAACCTCACAGGAACTTCTCAAGCTCCTTCCTGTACTCAGGCGGAAGTTGTGCGAGGAACTCCTTGGTCTTCTCCCTCTGATATTCCGCCGCCTTCTGAATTGCCCTGTTTACGGCGTTTACGAGGGCGTTTTCCACCGAGACTATATCTTTAAGGGCTTCCGGGTTTATCTTAACCTCTACCAGTTTGCCCTCACCGCTGACAACAACCTTAACGTTGCCGTTGTATCCCGTTTCCTCAAAACGGGCCTTCTTCAGCTCTTTCTGGAGCTTTTTGGCCTTCTGCTGCAGCTCCCACAACATCTTCATCTGTCCGAACATAAGGGGGGGATTATACCGGTGTACGGTAGGGTTGTTTGAAAGATCCACCTTAGAATTCACGCGTGAAAGTTGGATTTGTGGCCGTAATAGGGCGTCCCAACGTGGGTAAGTCCACCCTGGTGAACGCCCTTCTGAAGTTCAAACTGTCTGCCGTAAGCCCGAAGCCGCAGACGAGCCGCTTCAAGATCATAGGGATAATAACGGATGAGGACGCCCAGATCGTCCTCGTAGATACCCCCGGAATCTTTCAAAAGAGCAAGTACGCCCTGCACGATTACATGCTGAAGGAGGCGAAGACCGCCATGGCCGAAGCGGACGTAATACTCTTCATGGTTGAACCGAAACCCCCCGGAGACGTAGAGGAGGCGATAATAAACCAGTTCAAGCAGTCCCCCGAAAAGAAGCCCGTGATCCTCGTCATAAACAAGGTAGATACCGTTCACAAGAACGTCCTCCTGCCTATAATCCAGCAGTACTCCGAGATGTACGACTTCGCGGAGGTCATACCCGTGAGCGCCCTGAAGGGGGACGGCCTGGACATACTTCTGGAGGCTATAAAGAAGTACCTTCCGGAAGGTGTACCCTTCTACCCGGGGGACGAGATAACGGACAAGCCCCTGAGGTTCATAATAGCCGAGATAATCAGGGAGAGGATATTCGTTCACTACCGGGAGGAGGTCCCCTACTCCACCGCCGTGAAGGTGGAGGAGTTCAGGGAGCCGGAGGATCCCAACAAGCCCATCTACATCCGCGCCGTCATATACGTTGAGAGGCCGTCCCAGAAGGCCATAATAATAGGTCGTAAGGGGAGGGCCATAAAACGAATCGGTATAGAGGCCCGAAAGCAGATAGAGGCCCTTCTGGGCAGGAAGGTTTATCTGGAACTGTGGGTGAAGGTAAAGAAGAAGTGGAGGGAGAACCTGAGGTTCATAAGGGAACTTGAGCTGGGTCTTTGAAGGTCCTACGGGAAGTTAAAGGGAACCCTCACCTTCCCCGTCCTCCTCGGATTAGCCTGAAACATGGGCCACGGTGCATCGTAGTCGTAGGTGTCGTTGACGTACAGGGAGTAAATTTTGCCGTTGCAGGAGGTGACTATCAGGCGGTTGTCTATGAGGAGGAGGCTCGTAATATCGGCCGGGATACCTTCAATCACCTTTACGGTATCTTTAGAAAAGTCTCTGTACCAAAGTAAACGTCCACCTTCGGAAAGAACTATAAGGGTGGAACTACACGCGAAGTAAACGTTCCCGGATCTACCGACCACGGGGGTAGGCATTCTAATTCTACAACTACTGAACTTCCTGCAGGAGGATAGGGGATAGGACCAGAGGGGGGAAAGGCCCTTCGTAAATACGTAAAGCCCCTTTTCCGAGGCTACTATCACTCTTCCACGACTGTCTATAATCGGCTGGGAGAACGAGAAGTCTTCGGGATCGGGATTGTCCGTTATTTTGATCAGATCAAACGTAAACCATTCGGGTTCAATTTTTATCAGATAGGTACCTGTGGAACTGGAGAATACCGTATAAACAGCCTCACCGTCGGTTGAAGCGTGGGTTATCACGCTGAAACTACGTATATTTATCCTACCGTCTCTTGAAAACCTTAAGATGAAATCGCAGGTAACACAGGAAACTATAGCGTTGCCCTCCGTATCAAATACTATATTTGCCCTTCCAAGATCTCCGATACCCGCTGGGAAGGTATCTACCCGGATAGTATTGCCGCTCTTATCTATCCACTCCAGGGTCGTGATGATGGTGTCAACCTCCCGTATGGCCACGACCACCTCACCGTCCATGGCGGGATGGATGTTCCAGGACCCTTCCGCTTTTTCCCATAACAGGTCTCCCCTGATACTGTAAGCGTACATGTCGCCCCACCAGTCCGTCGCTACTACGGAACCGTCCTCCCACACCACAGGGGTACCCAGAAAGACTCCATGCATTCTCTGCCACAGGATGGGATACCCATCCTCCTCAATCGCAAAGAGACGGTTCCAGTCGCTGCCCACGTATATGACGCCGTTGTGGTAGGCGGGGACCCCCTCTATAGGTCCCCTCAGCGTTATGCTCCACAGTACCTCACCGTCCTCGTAAACTTCCTCCCTGCAGGAGAGGAGCAAAAGCAGAGGTAAAAGCAGCATGAACCTTTTCATTGCCTACCTCCCGTATATAGGCGAAACGTATACCACAACGCTGTCGTGCGGGGCGAGGATGAACCCAACAGACGCCGTGGGTTTCATCACTCCATCTATATGACCCGTCCTGACGTCATGTGTCACCCTCATAGCACAGCCGGAACTGTCCATGCATCGGAACAATCGTATCATCCTGAGGGGGGTTTGAAAGTCAATCCATACCTGATCGCCCATGCTAAGAAGCGAGTCTATGCGCGGAAGATCCGGAAGGTAGAAGACCAACCTTATGAGGGCGCTATCTATCTCTATCCTTCTCCTCTTATCCTCCGGGAACTTCAGAGGCGGCTGTATCTTTACCGAGAAGAAGATCTCCTTTACGTCCCCGTACCAGTACTCTCTTATTAGAGGCTCAAGTTCGTCAACCCGCATCCATACCAGCGATACGTACACGCTCGTGTCATGAGGGTTCTTTATGACGAACACGTCCCCGTCCCCGTACATCTGCTTGTAGGTCGTAGGCGTGTCCGGTATGTACTTCGTAGAGAGGACCCTGAACTCAAAGGGTATTTCCCTCCTTGCCTGAAAATCCGGATACTGGTACCATTCCACACCGGGAGGGGGCTTGGGAGGCGGAGGAACGTTTGATCTCGGTCTCGTTGGTACGAACACGCTACTTGCTCCAACGGTGTCGCTCTCGTCACAGTACTTCTTGAAAAGGGTATCTTCCCTGTTCATACGCCACAAAGCACTGCAGTTAATCCACATCCCCGAATTTTCGTAGTACCTCACCACATGATCCGGATAACCGAGGTCAAAGAGCAAAACAACAAGCATACCTACCTCCTTGTTACGGGTAACGGATAAATACGCCCACGATTGAATTTTATGGCAGAGTTATATCACCTCTCCCACATACGCCTTTTGAGAAGGTAACTGACTATGTTAAAAACGAGGGTAATTACGAACAGAGCGAGGCCCACGGCGAATATGGTATGGTACTCCACCGTACCCGTGGGGACGTCTCCGAGGCTCACCTGAACTATGTAAGCCGTCATGGTCTCTATGGGGACGAGGGGGTTTAGGGTAAGGACGGGCCTCTGACCGGCTGCTATGGTCACGATCATGGTCTCCCCTATGGCTCTGGATATACCGAGAATGAACGCCGCCACGATGCCGGATAGGGCGGAGGGTATAACTACCTTTACGGCCGTGGTGAACCGATCCGCGCCGAGCGCGTAGGCTGCTTCCCTGAGACTCCTCGGCACAGCCCTCAGGGCGTCCTCGCTGAGGGAGGTCACTATCGGAAGGATCATTATCCCCATAACTATGCCCGGAGAAAGGGCGTTGAAACCGGATATGTTGGGTATTACCTTCTTCAGTAGAGGCGTAACGAACAGGAGGGCGAAGTACCCGTAAACCACGGTAGGGATGGCCGTGAGGATCTCAAGTGTGGGCTTGACGAAGGAGCGGACCCGTGAGGAGGCATACTCGCTCAGGAATACGGCTATGAGCAGACCCACAGGTATGGCCACGAGCATGGCTATGGACGAGGTCAGAAAGGTACCGGCAAGGAGGGGGAGGATGCCGAAGTGCTTCTCCGTAAACAGGGGTGTCCACTGGGTATCCGTGAGGAACTCAACGATGGAGACCTCTCTGAAGAAAAGGGCGCTCTGGTAGAGCAGGATGGCAACTATACCCACGGTGGTAAGGATGGTTACGGACGCAGATAGAAACAGAACGGCATGAAACAGGACCTCGTAAACCCTACGCATTCCCACGGGAGGGAAGTCTAAGGGAGAAAACACGTTCCAGATTAGAATTCCGGCATGAGCGTAAGGGAGGCCATACTACAGCGCTGGAGCGCCAGAAAGTACGACCCCAACAGGTTGTTGACCGACGAGGAGATCTTCCTCCTCATGGACGCGGCCCGCAGGGCGCCGTCGTCCTACAACACTCAGCCCTGGAGGTACATAATAGGCGTCAACTTTGACGACACCCACAAAAAACTCCTTGGCATACTTGTACCCGGCAACGCCGAATGGGCGAAGGACGCTCCCCTTCTCGGTCTGCTCGTTGGAAGTACGAAGTACCCGGACGGAAGACCCTACAGGGATTACAGGAACGACTGTGGAATGTCCCTGATGTCCCTGTTCCTTCAGGCCGTTGAACTGGGGCTATCCTGCAGGGCTATTGGGGGTTTCTACCCCGATAGGGCGAGGGAGGTATTCGGTATACCCGAAGGTTACGAGCCGGTGGTCGCCTTCGCCTGTGGGAAGCCGGACGAACCGAAGAGGGAAAAGGAGAAGAAACCTCTGGACGAGATCGTGTTTAGGGGCAAGTTCGGGGAACCTTACGGTTTCGGGAGATAGCCCCTCAGAGAAAGCGGGAGGTTTTCTGCGGTAGAATCCTCTCCATGCTCAAAGATAAGCTGTACGAAATAGGTGAGTACGTTCTGCGCGTATCCAGGGCCGACAGCACGGTCGTACTGGTACACGGTGAAAGGTCAAGGCTGGTGAGGTTCGCCAACTCCGTAATCCACCAGAACACTGAGGTACACGATATATCCCTCACCATCCACGTACGCTTCGGAAACAGGGCGGCAACCGTAAGCACGAACGCCATAAACGACCCCAAAGACATCGTCGGCATGGTCCGGAGGGCCGAGGAACTGGCTAAGATCTCGCCGGAAAACCCGGAGCTTACTGAGGTCGCCCCCGCCGGGAAGATAGAGACCTCCAGCGACTCCTTTGATGAACTTACGGCGGAGGTTGATCCTTCGGAGGTGGTTTCCACGGCCGCCAGACTCATAAAGGAGACCCCCTCCCCCTTTGAGGCCTTCGGCGTGGTCTCCGGTGGGTCCTCCGAAACCGTCCTGATGACCTCCGAGGGCTTCGTCGGGTACAGGGGTACGACAGCCGCCCACCTGAAGTACAACCCCATCCACGATCTAACCTTCGGCTACCTCGTCCAGCAGTCCGCCCGCACCTTCAGGGACCTCAACCCCGACGCCGCACTTGAGAAGGCCGGAAAGAGGGCGCCTCTGGTTTTAAACCCCACCGACGCCAAACCCGGAAAGTGGACGGTCATACTGGAGCCTCTGGCCGTGGGGGAACTGCTCAGCTTCCTCAACTGGATAGGCCTGTCCGCCCGGTCCGTTCAGGAGGGGAGGTCACCGCTGGCCGGGAAGATCGGAGAAAAGGTCTTCTCGGAGAACTTCACCCTCTACGAAGACCCCCTTAACCCCAGAGGTTACGTGACGCCCTTTGATATGGAGGGGCGACGGAGGGGCCTCATAACCGTGGTGGAGAAGGGGGTACTCCGGGACTTCGCCTACGACACCGTAACTGCGAAGAAGGATGGCAGGGAGACGAACGCCTGTGCCGTGAGTCCCTTCCACAGTTTCCCCATGTTCGTAAACCTGCACATCGCCGAGGGGGACACCGATTACGAGGACCTCATCTCCTCCGTGGACAGGGGCCTGCTCGTTACCCGATTCTGGTACTCAAACGTGGTTGACCCGCGGAGCCTGACCATAACCGGAATGACGAGGGACGGCCTGTTCGTTATAGAGGACGGCAAGATCGTGGGCAGTATGAAGAACATGCGGTTCAACGTCAGCCTGTTAGACGTCTTCTCCTCCGTCTCTGGCGTCTCCCGTGAGAGCGAGCTCGTGAGCGAACCGACGTGGTACGGGTCCTTCAAGGTCTACGAAGAGATCCTGCCCACCCTGAAGGTGGAGGGGTTCAACTTCGCATCGGCGACGAAGTTCTGAGGACGCTACCGGACTATAACCCTGTGGGTCTCGTTACGCAGTTTCACGAAGTACACGCCCGTGGGTAGCCTTCCGGAGCAACCCTTTCCTGCGAACCTTAGCCTCCCGGAGAGGTCGTACACCTCCGCTCGCACGTCGGTGCATATCCTGTCCCCTTTAAGTGTATAGTCCGGTACGCCCGGAAGGTCCACGTACTCCTGAATACCCGTAGAGGGAAGCATGGGTATCGCGAGGTAGGAGGAATAAACCGGGGAATGGTATATACGGTTGGTGGCCACGAGGCGGAGGGTGTCGTCCCGGACGAAGGGGCCTCCGTTGTTGGGGTTGGCCTCAAAGCGTGGATAGCTGGCCGATGAGATTATGGCCATCAGGCGATGCCCCGGAAGGAAGGCCCAGGCCGTACTCCATACCTTCACCTCAACCGAGTCTATCTGCCCCGGTGTCAGGAGGACCTCCCTGTCAAAGCCGTACCTGTGGCGGGCCTTTATGATACCGTCGGCCACCAACATGGCCGTACCGTCGGGGTAAACGTCCGCTATCCTGACGACGAAGTCCGTGTCGTACCTGTCGCTCTCCACGTAGAGTTTGGCCCTTATGCTCCCTATTACGATGAGGGTATCCGGGAGGGGGTCCGTCTGGAAGACGAGAACGTCGCTCCGGGAGAGGAGAGGTCTCTGATCCTTTGGCCCATCCCCACCGGGCAGGTCCATCTCGTTCCCTCCGATGGAGGGGGTGGGGTCGTTGGGATCGTAAACGTACGTGGAGAAGCTGTCCGGGGCGGAGGGGCGGTAGAGCCTGAGGGTGCCATCCCCGTGGAGGTACCAGCGGCGGTAGAAGACGCCCCGCGGCGGGAAGGTGTCGGCCGTAGCCCACTCGTTCATCCCCATGATGTAGAACTTCACCGGAGGCCAGTCCATAACTCCGTTATCCTCCCCGTCAAGCCAGTAGTCGTACCAGTCGGCTATCATATCCACCAGATCCGTGACGGGTAGGGAGGCGTTGGACGGGAAGGATATGTCCCCCTGATCCGTCTGCCCGAAGGCGAGGTGGGTCCACGGGCCGATTATCAACTTCTGGTTTCCCCTCGCCAGAGGTCCACCCTGAAACTGGAGTTTGTTCCATATCTCAATCTGGCTCTCAAGGAAGAGGTCAAACCAGCCGGCGAAGTGGAGCATGGGGACGTTAACGCCGGACACCCTCCGGTTGAGGTCAAGGATGTACCACGTGCTATCGTAGAGGGGGTGGGCGGTTACGGAGTCTATGAGGAAGGGCGTTCCGAGGCCGGTAAGCCAGCCCTCAACAAGGTTCTTCCTGAACTCCCCACCCTGAAAGGCGGCGTAGTGGTAGACGTCCGCTGCACCCACAAGGGGGACGGCGCACTTGTAGGCCGGGTGGTACGTACCGGCAAGGAGGTACTGGGTTATTCCCATGGCGGAGAACCAGGACCCGCACACCTTACCGCTGGACCAGTCCTGAGATATTATCCACTCCACGGCATCGTACCCGTCCTGAAGCTCCCCCCACGCGTCCGTGCGGAACACCTGCGGATCCCCTTCGCTACCCTGAAACCCCCGCACGCTCTGTATCACGAGGGCGTACCCCCTAACGTCGGTTATGTAGGGTATGAAGGCGTTCAAACCCACGGCCGTACGTTCGTACGGTGTCCTTACGAGGATGGTGTGCAGTTCCCCGAAGTAAATCGTGGGCTTGTAAACGTCCGTCGCCAACCTCGCGCCATCCCGCATGGGTACCATGTAAAAGTCGTGAGTGTAAGCCAAAAGGAGAAACATCGCCCGGAATTTTAGGGCAGATTCCTGCCGTAGAATCCCCATCCCTTGCCCATACAGGAAGTTAAACTTCTGAAGGACAGGAACGTCGCGATACTGACGTTTTCGCAGGCCATATCCCAGCTGGGGGATCGTATAAACAACATGGCCATACTTGGACTGTTGGGTCTCCACGCCACGGGATCCACGGAGTACGGATTTCTGGCCTTCTGGACGGTTATACCCGTTGCCGTCTTCGGCCCCATCGCTGGCGCCATATCCGACCGTTTCAACCGGAAGTACCTCATGGCTTTCGCCGACGTAATGAGGGGCCTTATAGTACTCTCCATCCCCTTTCTCTTCAAGAGTACGGGGAAGATGGTCGTGGTGTACGCCTCGGTCTTTGCCGTTTTTACGTTTACGGTACTCTTCAACTCCGCCAAGAACGGCGTCGTGGTCCACGTCGCGGGCAGCCGGGATAGGATAGCCGTCATAAACGGTCTGATGAGCTTCTGGGGGAGGATAGCAACGGGCCTTGGAATACTCTTCGGCGGGATAATATCGGACGAGCATCTCTGGAAAGGATTCGGATACGAGGGATGGGAGGTGGGCCTTACGGTTGACTCTCTTACCTTCTTCGCATCGGCCTTCCTCCTCATATTCCTCGCCGTCTCAGGTGAGTACATCAAACCCACGGGGAACAGGGCAAAGATAAACTACATCGCCGCCATAAAGGAGGCCATAAACTTCGTCAGGCAACGGAAGATATTGCTCCACTCCCTGATGGCGGCCGCCCTCATATCCCTCGTGGGCGGCGCCACCTACATCCTCGGCATAGTGAAACTCCAGAAGATAGGGCATACTTCTACTTCCCAGTTGGGCGTGGCCGGTGGTATTTACGGTCTCGGTCTCTTCCTCGGATCCTATCTTGCAGGCAGGGTACTACCCTCAAGAGAATACAAACACCTGTGGAACAGTATCTTCTTCCTCGCCCTCTCCCTATTCGGCCTCGCCCTCACCACGAACCTATGGCTCCTGCTCCCTATCGCCGCAGCGGGAGGGGTATTCACGTCCATAGGCTTTATAGCCCTTGACTCCATCTTTCAGAAGTACTCAACGGCCGACTACCTCGGAAGGGTGGTCATACTCAAGGATATAGTCAACGCCCTTACCTTCACGTCCACCGTTCTGATATTGGGCAGATGGAACGATATCCTCGCCTCCTACGTTGGCTTTGCCAACGCCCTGAACATAAACTTAGTGGCTATCGGATCCTTCGTTATCCTCGTTCTCCTTATCCGCAGGCTCCTGAGGTGATGGGGGCGGCCTGGACGTGTCCAGATCCTCCCTCAGGGTGTCCCTGTACTCCTCAAAACCGTAAAGGTAGGCGTCCACGAAGGCGTCCGCTACGGTGTACCCCCACACCACGACGTTCAAAATCAGGGCGCTTAAGAATCCGGTCGTCAGCGAGTACGAGTACCCCCCCTCCCTGCGCATGAGGACGTAGCGGTAGACGGTATGCCCCGTCGCGGCGAGGGTCAGTCCTCCGAGTATCAGCCCCTTAACGTAGGCCCCGTTGTAGAACTGCCCCCAGCCGGGGAGAACGGCCGACCTTACGGCGGCCACAGTGGGGGACTTTATGAAGGTATCCCGCCTTATGAGGGTATCAACCGTGTCCGTCGTTAGAGTATCCGCCGCAACGAGGGGAAGGAGAAACATCCCTCCGATTCTACGGTCGTACTGTCAGAACACTTTGAACTTCTTTATATCGCCGGCCTCAAGCAGAGGCACGTAAACGTACCGGCCGTCAAACCCTATACCCGCCGGGGTCCGCAGTCCCTTTGCAACGACGGAGTACGTGCCGTTCAGGTTCACCTTAAGGACTTTCCCGGACTCGTACCCGGATGCGAGGAGTACGTCTTCCTCCTCAGCGTATATCAGGCCATCGCCCCCGTCTATGTCGTGGGAGACGAGAACGGTGTCCAGCTTTTGGCCGTTCCATCTGAGTATCCTCCCCGGCTTCGTGAAGGTGATGATGTAGAGGTTGCCCCGCGGGTCCACGGCCAGACCGTTGGGTTTCTCAACCGTCAGGAGCTTTTTAACGGTCTTCTTCACCGGATCTACCTCGTAGACGGCGTCCCCGAAGGTGTCGCTGGTCAGGACCTTACCCCCTCTCCCGCATGCCATTCCGTTCAGGAATTCGGCCTTGAAGTCCTTCGGCCCCACCACCATGAATACGGCCGACCTATCCTTCACCGCCCATACCCGGTCCACGTCGGCGACGTACAGGACCCCACGGCAGAAGGCCATCCCCTTCGGATCCTTCATGTAGGACGCCCATACGCTCCACCTCCTTCCCCTCTTCACGTACACCTTCCCGTCCCGTTTGCCGAACTCACCTATGTCGCTCACGAACATCCTGTCCTCAACCCACAGTACCGTTTCGGGGTGCTTGAAGTAGCCCGCCGTAAGGAATATCAACATGACACCGAATTTTACGGTGGGACGTACGTACGATTACAGGGCCTTCGCAACACCTATGTAGAGACCGGCCCGGTAGCTTCCTCTCATGGGAACGAAACCTGCCGTTGATCCGAAGATCAGCCCCGATACCCTGAAGGCAAACAGAAGGGATAGGTGCGGCTGGTGTGTGGATGCCCTTATACCGAAGGTGAACTTTTCGGGATCCCCCATGCCCACCAACAGGTCGGAGTAGACTCCGAGGATGGGAAAGGGTATAGCGTCCCCCGACATGTAAACGAGTCCCCCACCCGCAGCGAGTTTAAGGGCAAAATGGAGGTTTCCCGAAGAGAGGGCGAATTTGCCGTAGGGGTAGAGGTCTCCCTGAAACGTGGAGGTGTAAGACGGGGAGTCTCCGTCGGATGAGAATACGCCCGCAAAGAGTCCGCTCTGAAATCCGATCTCAACGGCCCTGGCGAAGCCGTATCCGGCCTGAAAGTCCCCCCTGAGACCCCCGAGGGTGTAGGGTTGGGGGTCGGAAAGCCCCACGTCGTCCGTGGGGACCTCGTAGGTCCCGCCCATGGCTACGGCGCTTACGCCTGCTATGGCCTTACCTCCATCCGGAGCGCTCGCCGTATCGTACTGGGCGGGCATACTCAGGCAGGAAAGCCCGCCGAACGATAGTATTGCAAAGGGTATCCTCCGCATAGCCGGATGTTAAAGGTGATACGTTAGAATTTACAAATCGTTTGTTATTTGAGGAATCGTGGACAGTACGGTGGTTGCTAAAGTACCGCACGGCGACCACCCCTATAATAACTTTCTTGCTCCACGTAAAGGGACTTTACAAGACCTACGGACGCAGGCCCGTGTTGAAGGGGCTTGATCTGGAGGTGGGGGAAGGTGAGAGGGTGTTTTTGCTGGCTCCCAACGGGTACGGTAAGAGTACCCTGCTGAAGGTCATAGCCAACGTTGAGCCTTTCCAGTCCGGCGAGATAACCGTTAAAGGGTACAGGGTTCCATCGCCCCAGAGCCGAAGCGTAATATCCTACGTCAGTGAGAACGACAACCTTTACGAGGGGTTCTCACTCGGATACCTCGGAAACTTCTCCGCCCGTTTCTGGCCTTTTGATCTGGACTACTACCGTGAATTCCTGAGCCTGATAGCCCTTCCGGAAAACGTGAAGTACGGGAGCCTCTCCAAGGGCCAGAGAATGCTGGTGAGGGTGGCCCTCGGCATGGCGAAGGACGTACCCCTCTACCTCGTGGACGAACCGTTATCCGCCCTTGACTTCCTCCTTCGGGAGAAGGTGATAAAGATGATGGAGAGGAGAGCGGACAGGACGTTTCTCTTCACCTCCCACCAGATAGACGAGCTGGCGGGGTTCGCGACCCGCTTCGTGTTTCTCAAGGACGGGAAGATAGTGAAGGAAACTTCCGACCCCAACGCCGTCAAGGGCATATACGGGGAGGTCTTCGGTGGGTAAGTACGTCAGAGCCTTGGTTATAGGGGGTGGTGTAATACTGCTCCTGCTCTTTACGTTTTTCCCCTTTTACTGGATGTTCATAACCTCCCTCAAGACTCAGGCCGAGGCCATACTCTTCCCCCCCACCCTGTGGCCGAAAGAGATAACCTTTGAGGCCTACCGGCTCGTCTTCACTAAACTCAACTTAGGCGTTAGCGTACTCGTCACCCTCGGTATGATCCTCTTCATCGTGAGCGGCGAGGTGATAACCTCCACACTGGCCGCCTACGCCTTCTCGTGGATAGACTTTAAGGGTCGGGAGATCCTCTTCTCCTTCCTCTTAGTGATGGCGTCCATACCCATGCCCGTATTTATACTTCAGCTGTTCATCGTGGTACAGAAACTCGGAATGGTGGATACGTTCGCGGGTCTCGTCGTTCCGTGGATGGCGAACATATATTCCATCTTCCTCCTGAGGCAGGCCTTCCGCAGTATACCCAGAGAACTACGGGACGCCATATACGTGGACGGAGGGAACGACCTGACGTTCCTCCTGAAGGTGGCCGTTCCCATAATAAAACCCGTACTCATAACCGTTATAGTTTTCAGCGCCGTTTATACGTGGAACTCCTTCCTGTGGCCCCTCCTCGTGGTCTCAAACAAGAACCTCAGGCCCATACAGCTGGCCGTGGCCTACTTCTCACAGGGGGAGGTTTCCAACTACCCCGCCCTTATGGCGGCCTCCTTTCTGAGCGCCCTACCCGCCCTTATAGTTTTCGCCATCTTCCAGAGACAGATAACCGAAGTGTACGCACGGGGAGGCATGAAGGACTGATGAGGGTAAAGGTGAGGGTCAAACCGGGTGCGAAGCAGGTTAAGGTTGAGGAGAGCGGGGATGCGCTCGTCGTATGGGTAAGGTCTCCCGCCCGAGAGGGAAAGGCTAACGGTGAACTGATAGAGGTTCTGGCAGAGTACTTTGGGGTTCCGAAATCACGGGTTAAGATAGTGAGGGGACACAGGGGAAGGGATAAGCTGGTAGAGGTTGAGAAGTAGGAAGCGACGACGTCGGACAAGTCCCATATCCCTTATCTTTACTTACTGAATACGTCCTCTACTCCACCGATGGCCGCCTCGTAGAGCGCCGCAGCGCCGGATATACGCCTCCGGGTACGCACTCCTTCCGCCTG
>WFXS01000056.1 GCA_015490465.1 Caldifarciminota bacterium | reverse complement strand
ATTATGAGGTACTCCGCGGCCTCGGTGAAGTCGTATATGCTGTTCTTCTTCTTCAGGAACTTCCCCTCCCTGTGCCACCTCTCGCCGAACTCCCCCCCGCCCCTTATGTGGGCTATGGCGTAGGCGAAGCCCCTGTCAAGGAGGGAGATGACGTAGCGGCTGAAGGAGGGGTCAAAGGGTGAGCCGTAGGCCCCGTAGCCCGTCAGATAGACCGGGTGCTTTCTGTTTCTCCTGAACTTATCTTTGCGATATACGAGGGTTATGGGGAACTTTACGCCGTCGTAGCTGCGCGCCCAGAGTCTGACCACCCGGTACTTCTTGGGGTCGTAGTTGGGTACAGGCTCCTGCCAGCGTTTGCGGAGTTTCCCCGTCCTTACGTTGTAGAAGTATATGCTGCCCGGGGTCGTGGGGGAGGTGTAGTGTATGCGGATGCTGTCTGTGTTGTACTCGTAGTTTCCGGAGAGGCTCACCGTATAGGCGGCCTCTTTGAACTTCACCCGGTGGGTCCTGCCGGTCTTCCTGTCGTATATCCTTATGGCCGTAAGGCCGTTGTACCTCTCCTCAAGGGCTATGAAGTCCTTGAAGACGGTTATGTCCTCAATCGGGACGTCCTCCTCCTCCGGGATGATGACCCTCTCCTCACCTGTCTTTTCGTCCATCTCAAGGACCCTGTAGTTGGGGGCGTCCTCGTTCGTGAGGACGTAGAACTTCCCGTCCCCGTGATAGACCCAGTACTTAACTCCCTTCTTCCTCGGATAGAAGTCCCTCCTATAGGGGTATATTAGGGCGGTGATGTTGCTCTCGGTGTTCCCGGACGTGGCGAAGACGTACCCGTCAAGGGAGGAGTATGCCCATACGAAATAGGATTCGTCGTCGTCCCGGAAAAGCTCTCTGTCGTTTTTGAGGTCGTCTCCTATCTCGTGTAGAAGTACCCTGTAGGGCCGTTTCGTCTTCTCCGTCTCAACGATGTATATGAGCCTGTTGTCCCTAGTCCAGAGGAAACCCTCCCACGAGACCCTCGGTATGCTGTCTATTACCTCACCTGTGCGGAGGTCCTTCACATAAAGGGCGAACTTCTCCCCTCCGGAGATATCGTATGAGAAGGCGAGGTATCTGCCGTCCCTGCTCACCTCCCACCCTCCGGGGTAGAAGAACTCATGGCCCCTGGCCAGGGCGTTCCAGTCAAGGATAACCTCCGGCCTGGCCCTCAGGGATCTCTTTCTGAGGACTACGGGGAAGTCCTTGCCGTCCTCGTACCTGCGGTAGTAGAGGTAGTCTCCTATGCGGACGGGGTAGGTCTCGTAGGTCCCCTGTATCCGGCTCTTGAACTCCTTTAAGAGTTTCTCCTGAAGTTTCTTCGTATCGGCGAGGAACCTCTCCGTCCTCTCGTTCTCCTCCTTAAGGAAGGCTATGACCTTCGGGTCTTTCCTCGTCGTGTCCTTGAGCCAGGCGAAGGGGTCGGCCGGCTTGGATACACCGATAGCTGCCATGATCATCCGAAGATTTTACACGGGAGGGGCGTCCCCCTACCGCACCACTACCTTACCCGTTCTGCCTCTGCTCCTTACGAAGTACAGGCCGGGCTTTAAGGAGACGGTACTGCCCTTTCGTACCTCCCCTACGAGCCTCCCGTCGTACGAGTAGAGGGTCAGATCCTCCAGCGCCGTCAGCCTCCGCCCGTTGAGACGGTAGGGCGTAAAGGTTATGCGGGGTCTTATCTCCGAAACGGAGGTGGTGGTGTAGGTCCATACGTTGAAGTTAGTAAAGAACCAGTACCGTAGCGGAGGTAGGGGAATGGTGTCCCAGGGCGTTGTCGTTGTGTCCACGAGGGAATAAACCAGATAACCCACAAGGCTATCCGTACTGAAGAGGACCATACCCGTACCGTTAACGTACCTGAGGCGGATGTAATGGTGCGCGATATGTTCTTCACAACAACCCATGTACCCTCCTGTATCCGGCCACATCCCCGTGTAGTAGAAGATCACCTTGAAGGGGTATATATGCACTTCGGCCGTATCCCCGGAGTAATGGACCAACACGGCGTAGGAGGTGTCGTAGTAGAGGCTGTCCTCTAACCCGTCCCAGTTCTCGTCGTACCCGATGGACCTTTTAACCCCAAGGGCGTACTTGCACGTATCCACGGTTTGCCACGTATCCCCCACAATAAGGGGAAACTTCAGTACCCTCATCCCGGATTCGGAGAAGTAAAAACTGCGGTAGGCGTTTACGAAGTCCACCAGATACGTACCGTCGTAGTACGCATAGCCGGTGTCGGTATAGGGGTCGTAGGAAAAGGAGTAAATGTAGAAGTCGGCCCTGTCTACGGATGTTGAGAAGGAGCAACGACTTCCCGTACCGTCCCAGGGGCCTACGGTAAGGACGGTCTCCTGGGCGTAGAAGGAAGAGCCGTCCCGATCTGCGAAGTACCACCGGGTTGCACCGGCCGTAAAACCGCCCCAGCCAAGATCTGCAAGTAAGAGTACCATCATCTTTTGCCCTCCATACACTTAAAGCACAGTTCAAGGCCGCGGTACCCGGTGAAGGCAAGGGGATCGTCCTCGGACAGGGGTCTCCTCGCTATGGTTCTTACATCTACCGTCCCTGAATCACCTTTGATAAGGACAACCCAGAAGATGTCCTCCTTATCGTAGCCAGAGACACCGTCGCGGTCGTAGTCCTGCCATACGATTAGAGTGTCGTTAGAGCCGGCAACGATGAGAGTATCGTACCCTTCAGGAGGTAGAGGGGCGTACAGACCACCGGTGTACTTCTGTACTTTCACGTACTCGCTCGTCCTTACGGTATAGCCAGAAGTGTCGTCATTAAGAAATAGGGTATCTCTCTGACCGAGTACCACACGTAATGGGGATGATAGGATATCCGATTCAATTCCATAAAAGGATAGAGAAATGAGTTTATTAGATCCGTCCAGAAGGAAAATTTTGTCGTGTTCGGCGCACTTAAGCAGAAAGGTGCTATCAAGGGCGTACCTGATCGTATCAACTGACTCATCCACAATCACGGTATCAAAATAGACGTTATCTTTACACAGGATGCCAAGGGTATCGGAGTAAGAGGGCGCAGAGATCAGGAGATTGATCGCCGTACCGTCGTTGGAGACGTATATGCTGTAGACCTCCATAATGGGAGGTGTGGTACCGTGGCTACATCCCAGACTCATACCAGCCGATATAACACTCAGAATAAGAGCCGAACGTCTTATCATCTTACAACCTCCTTTTTAACCTTGCCGTTCTCGTAAATGAAGAATACTCCCCTTCTTTGGGGTTTAAAGCCTCTCCTGTCGCCCTTATATATGAGCCTTCCCGTAGCATCGTACACTCTTATACGTGAAGATGTCGGATAAACGATTTCTCCGGATTTCTCACGACCTTCAGATATAGCAAGGGGAGGAGGGCCACACACGCTCTCATCCCACCATCCGTCTATAACCGTGTTGCTCCTGCCGCTTATGTTTCCATCCCTATCTATAGCGTAAACGTTAAACATGAACATTATGCAATTCGCTCCGTTTATTGGGCTTATGATGACGGTTGTAATTGTTTTCATGTCCGAAGGAAGTTCAGTTCTGCAGGTACTACCACTGCCTTAAGGGGCGAGGCCAAAACTACGAAGAGGAATGCGAAGAAGATGGAAGAAGATGGAAGACCTCCTTCCAGTTCCCGAGCCTGCTAAGAATGTCTATTATCCTCCTCATAGAGGAAGATTATAAGGCCGAAATAAAATTTCGCAACCCTCGGGTTTACCTAACGCTCAAAAGCACCCTGTCAACTATCCTCTCCGCCGCCCCCGGTACGAAGTAATGCCCCAGACGGTTCCTGTATATATTCTGCCGGGTTATGAGGACCCTCAACTTCTCCTCCACCCTGTCCAGAGAGGCCTCCTCCTGAAGGAGCATCTCACCCGCCCCGAAGTTCACCACGTCAAGGGCGTTATGGATCTGGTGGCCCCCGGCGTACGGGTAGGGTATGAAGAGGGAAGGAACGCGGAAGTAGGCTATCTCCCCTATGCTGCTCATCCCCGCTCTGCTGATTATCGCATCAAGGGAGGAGTAGAAACTGCTCATATCGCTCAAAAAGGGTATGAAACGGTAGTTCGGACCCTCCTCCGCCTCTCCCCTCCTGCCAACGAGGGCGACCACGTAGTAGCGACGGGTGTCGGCCAGACTACGGGCGAGGGTGTTCAGGAACTGCGACCCCTGACTTCCCCCCATTATGCCCACGACCGGCAGGTCGGTACTTATACCCATCCTCTCACGGGCCACCTCCCGCGGTATAGGGGTCAGATCCTTCCTTATAGGGATACCGACGAAGACCCCTCTCCTGTAGAACCTCACGGAGTTTCTAAACGCGCATAGTACCTCAACAGCGAAGGGTTCAAAGAAACGGTTCGCCCTTCCGGGCATGGCGTCCCCCTCAAACAGGTAGAACTTCTTACGAAGGAGGACGGCGTTAAAAAGGGGAGGGAGAACGGGGTACCCTCCAAATGCCAGTATAATCCTGCTCCTCCACACGTCTCCGAACGTTTGAAATATACCTCCGACTATCTTCCCGAAATTTTTGAGGTTTATTTCCCCCGCGCTGTACACGTACTTCGCCCTGTTTACTCCCATCCTGACCTTCAACCCTCCCAGTATCAGGTCAACGTCCACACCCATCTCTATGGCTCTGTCAAGGACGGATAGAGCCGGGGCGATATGCCCCCCCGTGCCTCCCGATACGAGGAGAAGGTCCATCCGAGGTTATTTTACAGTGGTCCCGTTAGGGGAGGTTCCCCTCCACTTAGGTTCCCTCTTGCTCAGGAAGGCGTCCATTCCCTCCTGTGCCTCCTCGCTCGCCCTCGTCATGGCCAGTATATGGGCGGTTATATGGCGGAAATGTTCACCGGAGAAGGGGCGGTATAGCCTCAGGAGTTCCTTCGTCCGCCTCACGGCTCTGGGTCCGTTTTTGAGTATCTCGGATACGAACCGTTCCCCCTCCTCCTCTAACCTCTCCTTAGGTACCACCACGTCCACTAACCCTATCTCTCTGGCCAGCTCGGGGCCGAAGACCTCACCGGTCAGGAATAGCCTGCGGGCCGCCGCGAAGCCTATCCTCCTGAGGGCGAAGGAGGAGACCACCGACGGGACTATTCCGAGTTTAACCTCCGAAAAGGAGAAGGTGGCGTTGTCCATGGATATTACGACGTCGCTCACTGCCACTATGCCCATACCTCCACCCCTCACGGCCCCCTTCACCAGGGATATTACCGGAACGGGTACGTCCTCCAGCGCCCTGTAGGTGTCGTAGAGGGCGAGGGCGTCGCTGTAGTTCTCCTCGTAGGGAGCGTTTCCCATCTCCTTCATCCAGTTGAGGTCCCCACCTGCACAGAAGTGCTTCCCTTCGCCCGTTATCACCAGAACGCGGAGGCCCTCGTCTCTTGATATTTCGCTCAGGAGGGAGCGGAGTTCGCCGAGCATCGTGCGGTTAAAGGCGTTCCCCCTGTGGGGCCTGTTCAGGACGAGCCTTCCCACTCCTCCATCTACGGAGTACTTGAGCGTTTCCATATCCCGGAATGTTACGGAGGAAAGTTAAACCACTGCCCGAAGTCTGCGGTAAACCTCCTCGTAGGCCTCAACTATGTCTCCCAGGTCTTTGCGGAAGACGTCTTTGTCGTAGGACCTGCCCTCATCGTCCCATATACGGGAGGTGTCCGGGCTGATCTCGTCGGCCAGAACGAGGTTACCGTCGGGGTCGTACCCGAACTCGTACTTTATATCTATGAGCCTTAGCCCCGCCCTTTTGAAGAGTTCCGTAAGCAGAGCCGTAGCCTTCAGGGATAGGTCCTTCATCTTCCTCAACTCCTCCTCCGTGGCCCAGCCGAAGTAGGTTATGTGGCCCTCGCACACCATGGGGTCGCCGAGGTCGTCGTTCTTGTAGAAGTACTCAACGAGGGGAGGGGACAGTTCCTTTCCCTTCTCCAGACCGAGCCGTTTGACTATGCTCCCTGTGGCCACGTTCCGTACGACCACCTCAACGGGCAGGATCCTCACCTTGAGGGCGTAAAAGCCCTTTTCCCCGGGACGGACGTAATGGGTGGGTATCCCGTTTTTCTTGAGGTACTCAAAGAGGAGGGTTGATATGCGAGCGGTTACGTCCCCCTTGCCCGGCGGCGAAGCCTTCTTCTGGCCGTTGAAGGCGGTGACGTCGTCCTTGAACTCAACGAAAACCGTCCTATCATCAACCTCGTATATGCGCTTGGACTTCCCTTCGTAAAGCAGGTGCATAAGGTATTATATGCGGGAAGGAGATGTGCGCCGTATCCCATTTCCCATGATAACCGAAGGGATGGCTTCAACCCGCACGTGCCTTAAAGATGAATTGGTGGTAGTGTCCCTTGAGGAGGGTAAAACCCCCGTATAATTTACCCGTTATGATGATAGTTCTGTTTACGCAGTTATCTGACACCTTATGGTTCAGGGTGTATCCCCGTACTGGGGAGCAGAAAGTGTTCAGGGGAGTAGGATCCAGCTCAGGTCTGATAACCGTGGGCTACACGACTGAAAACGGGGACAAAGACTTCTTCATAGCCGAAGTTGACACTATCGGTAATCTGCTATGGGCTACGGTACACGGTCAGAGTGGTGTTGACGAAGTGGCGAGGGACGTTGCGAAGGTTTCCGACGGCTACATCGTGGTGGGATGGAGGGGACCCGTAGGCAATAGGGACATCCATGTGGTAAAGGTGGATACGTTCGGTAACGTAGTGTGGGACACTACGTACGGTGTAGCGGGTGAGGAGGAGGGTTTGTACGGTGCCGTGTACGACACTTTGAGGGGTATCGTGTGGGGGGTGGGATTCAAGAGGTTCAGCTGGGACACGTCTTACGTAGGGTACGTTATCGGGATAGATCCAATTGGTGGGGACAGCGTGAAGGCTGTGATAGTGAACATACCAGATGCCACGTACGAGTTGTTGTACGGTGTGGCTGTCAGGGAAGACAGGAAGGTTGTGGTCGTGGGTAAGGGAGTGCCTTATGAGTACAGTTTTGAAGGCGTCCTGCCCTACTTCTACGCTCTCGGTTTTCTGTTAGACACCTCGGTTTCTTACGTTGATAGTGCTTATCTTTACGCATCACCCTATATCCCCGGCACCTTCTACGGTGTGGCGATGTCCGTGTACGTTGAACCCGGATGGAACCTTGAACACGCTTATGGCAGCGTGCATTACATAGACGCCCCTGAACCTCTTGGGTTGATGAGCGGTGGTCCACGCTTTGGTAGTTCTGTATGGTACCTGGACCGTTCTTACGATCACGGGGTACTGTCCTCCATCTTCGGTGATACGGGATTTGTTCATGTTGGGTTTATGGGGAAACTTGCCTATAGATCGGATCCGGATTATTATTATTCAACGGGCCTTCTTAACCTCAACGACACGACAGAACCCTATGCGGAATTTGCAGACACGACGAACAACAGCGGGATCCTCCTGTACGCTTCCAGATCGGGCTGGGGCTTCTACGACTTCGCTCGCACAGACGTGGGGGCAGGGGTCAGGTTCGTATATGGAGACTCGTTGGATCTGCTGATAACTGGCTACAGCAACTCTTTCAGTACGGATACGTCGGACTACGACCTCATAGCACTGAGGGTGAGACCTGAGAGGGTGGGTATCGCTGAGATGCCAAAGTACGAGGATATAGTTGAAGGTGTGGTCAGGGTATACGACGCCTCCGGGAGGCTGGTGTACGTGGGTGAGTACGACAAGGTCCGCCTTGGCCGTGGGGTCTTCTTCGTGGTGGGTAGAAAGGGTGTTAGAAAAGTTATAGGGAGGTAAAAACATGATGTGGGTTTTGGTTTACTATCCCTTTTCCACGTTTGATGTTATACACGGTAGTGATGGGAACGTTGCCCTTCCGTACTGTCAGGGAGCGAACGACACCATCCATGCGATGTACGTACTCGGCAGTATCAGGGAGATATGGGGGAGCCGACCCACGCATATCCCCGCGTGGTCCCGCCGCATTCTCGTACCGTGGCCGTTTAATAGGGCGGATCTGGATCTACCCCAGTACTACAGGAGCTATTCCGCATATGTCTATTACGACTCCTACGGCCAGTACGTAGTAGCGGGTGAGGTGAATCCGGGGTTTGACGGGATCATACTGGTGGATAGTGAGGATGTATTCAGGAACGACACTTTTCAGGTGGATTACTACGAGTATGAGGTCTTACGCAAACTGGATAGCGTCGTTGATTTCAATGACTACGACCTTGACGGGGACTGCGTTGTAGATAACGCTTCAATCCTGATGACAGTGCCGATTTACAGGTTCGGGGAACCTGCCCTCAATCTACCCGTGGCCGCCTACTATACGAACGATGTCTGTGGCTCTTCCTTTGTGAGGATAGTAAGAAGCTCCGGAATAACTCTGGGATATGGGGCGCCGGATAATATCACGAATGTAGTACCGTACTATAGGGCGGTATCTATGCCCCTGTACGAGTGGTTCCAGATCCTGTGTGTGGGAAGCAAGTACGACCGTAATTCCAACGACAGCCTTAATTGGGAGAGTTGTCGTCTTTCCAACCCGGCCATACGGTCCCTATCCGTGGGACACTACTCTCAGGTGGTCCCGACTGCTACGGTCTTACCCCGGCCATCAAGTCCATACGACAAGATCGTGATGCAACGGGAGGGGTACTATCGCAGGGTCAAAATCGTGAGCATAACCTCCTCCGGTACCTACGTCTTTGAGGATCACGCTACTACGGGCAAAATATACCACATTCCCATTTCATCGCGGGAGTACTTTCTTATAACCAACCACCAGAAACTTTCAAGGGTTGAGGATGTCTTCAGGGGGGAAGGCCTTCTGATATGGCACATACGGGAGAATTACCCGATGAGTTACGTCTCGGAGAAGAAGAAGAAGGAAGACCTTGAAAGTGCCTTTGGTATGTGGGACTACAGGGGTAAGGATTACGGGGAGGATCCGGAGAGGGGGTACGACAACCTTGACTTTGGGCTGGACACGGTGTACGTCCCGGCCTGTTATTCCTACTACGTCCGTAAGAGCATAGGGGACGCTTCCTACGGGTACGCCTCACCCTACGACTTCTTCAACGAGGAGAACAAGACCGTATTTGACCACCTCTCCAACCCCTCATCCGACGCCTACAACGACCTTCAGGCCTACTACGTCACTTTTCCCGGAGATTCGTGCTTTGAGGACAGCGGTGTATGGCTACCGGGGGCATGTATTACGGACACGATAATACGCCCAGACCCGGAGGATCCAAGCCGTAAAGATACGATCTATGCCGGCCACCTGTGGTGGGATGAGGCGCAGGAGTTAAACGTTCCCCAGAACATAGCCACGCACATAGCCATCAGGAACATCCGTAAGGAGGGAGGGGTGGGGCCGAACATGGTGGCGGAGGTGTACGTCAACTACGTCCAGAGCGACGACAGTATAGCGACGGGGCCGTCCACATCTCCGAAGCTGGCGTACGGGGGAGGGAGGCTCCACATGGTGTACACGTCCAGGGGGTACGTCTACCATACGAGTACGGTTGCACCTCCGTGGAGGTGGGATCCGGCCTATCCCGTGGACAGGGGAGGAGACCCGGCCGTGGCCTTCAGTCCCTCCGGAGAGGTATGCGCCGTGTGGACGAGTGGGAGGGAGGTGAGGTTCAACTGCGGAGGTGCGGATTACTACTCGTGGACGGATAATACGACTCTATTCAGGAGTTCGGCCATAGAGAGGCCGAAGGCCCCCTCCCTGACGATAGACCCCCACGACACCGTACACGTTGTCTTTGAGGTTAAGGGGTTGACCACCGGTAGCAGGCTTCTCTACGGCAAGTTCTACAAGGGGGACGCCGGGAGCGTAAGGTGGCAGGTCCTGGACAGGTGCGGAGGGGTTCCGCCGATAAGGACCTTACCCGCCTACTCCCCTTATGGGGGCCCTTCCATAACCCTGACCAACACGGACCGCCCCTTCGTAGTGTGGACGTGCAGGGACACCGTCCGGTACACCTACAGGGACCTATCGGGATGGGCGCCGGTTATGGGCCTGAGCGAGGGTGAAGCCCCCTCCGTATCCTCCAACGGTACGGACACGGTTATACTCTCCTACCTCAGGGACAGGGAGGTCAAAGCCCGGTACTACGCCACCGTCTCCAGTACATGGTCCCCCGAGACTACCCTTGACGACTCCGCCTTCGCTCCCACGGCCAGTTATCCCTTCGTCGGATGGGTGAGGGTGAAGGGGGACGACTGGTGCGATATATGTCGGGTACTGAGAGTCTCCTATCTGGACGGATCCTCGTGGAGTTCACCGGTTGATATGGGGGAGAGTAACGGGTACATGGATTACGTCTCCCTCCAGCCCATGGCCACGTACTCCGGGACCCGCCTCCACGCCGTAGTGTCAAGGTACGACGGTCGGGCGTACGAGGTCGCCCGTACCGATACCCTCTTTGCCGGGATGTACCTGAGCCACCTACTATCTGCCGGGGAGAGTGGTGAGGTACCCGTACGGATAGCCGTATCCGGAGACGAGGTGGTGATATACGGTGCGGATAGGGTGAAGGTGGAGGCCTACAACGTTGCCGGCAGACGGGTAAATCCTACCCTGAGCCGTGGTAAAGGCTTCGTTAAGGCTACCCTCAAGGGTCTGCCGAGGGGAGTGTACATGTACGTCCTTAGAATCAGGGGCGAGAGGCGTATTCTCAAGGTAGTAAAGAGGTAATCACCACGGTACGTCCTCCTCAACCTCCTCTATGCTCCCGTCCTCCTCGTGCCAGTCTGCGAACCTCATGAACTCCCTGTAGAAGTGGAGTTTGACCGTTCCCTGACTCCCCTGCCTGTTCTTGGCCACGTCAACCTCAACCAGACTCTCGTCGGCGTCCTTATCGTACTGCCCCGGCCGGTACAGGAGGAGTATTATATCCGCATCCTGCTCCAAAGCCCCGGATTCCCTCAGATCCGCCATGGTGGGTTTCTTGTCCGCCCTCTTTTCCACCTCGCGGCTAACCTGCGATATACCCACTATGGACACCCCCAGCTCCCCGGCCAGAATCTTCAAACTACGGGAGATCTTCGCCAGCTCCTCCGCCCTCGTCATGTTCTTCCCACGACCACCGCGCAGGTCCATGAGCTGGAGGTAATCTATGGAGATCATCTTTACCCCGTACTCCTGAACGACCATCCGGGCCTTGCTCCTTATCTCAAATATGTCTATGCCGTGGGTGACGTCTATGTAAAAGGGCATCTCCATCATACGTTCAACGGCGTCGGCGAGACGGGGCAGATCCTTGACCGTTATCCTCCCCTCCCTCAACATGAACATGGGTATTCCGCTCTCAAGGGCCAGAAGCCTCATCGCCAGAGCCTCCGCCGTCATCTCAAGGGAGAACATGGCGGTTGGTATACCATCAAGGGCCATGTTACGGTGGATGTTCAGGACGAAGGCCGTCTTACCCACGGAGGGACGGGCGGCCACGATGATCCACTCCCCGGGCCTGAAACCTCCGGTTATCTCGTCCAGTTTCTTAAAGCCCGTCAGGACGGCCTCCGGTGGAAGGTCCCCGCTCACTCTGGCCTCAAGGGTGTCTAAGAGACGTCTGGCCACATCACCCACGGGAACCCACTGGGCGGACTTTATCGTCCTCATCCTTATGTCAAATATCTCCTTCTCCGCCCTGTCCAGAATGTTGTCGGCGTCCATCTCGTCCTCGTAGGCCAGACGTATGGTCTCGGAGAAGGTGTTTATTATCCCCCGCTTTATCGCCTTGTCCTTAACGATACGCAGGTGCTGTTCAAAGAGGGATAGGGATACCGAACCCCTTATACGGTCAAACACCTCCGCAAGGTAGTTGAGGCCACCCACCTTATCAAGGAGGTTATGCTTCTTCAGGTACTCAAGGAGTATCGCACCGTCAACGGCAGAGGCCTCGTTGTACAGGGACTTGAGGGCCGAAAACAGCACCCTGTGCCTCGGATCGTAGAAGTCGTCCTCCTGCAGCTCCACTACGGCCCTGGCCAGAAGGTCCGGCTTGTAAAGACAGGCGGAGAGTACGGACATCTCGGCGTCCGGGTTGTGGGGTACCTTTATCTCCTGCATGCAGGGACAATTCTAAAGTGGCCACCCCCGGTTGACCCGATCCGCATGCACCTTTAGAATCCGGGAGCATGCCCCTGTTCACGTGGGTTACGCTCCTTGGTGAAGGATTTGAGGCCGGGCTTTCCGGATGGTACGTGGGAAACGGTGGGGGAACAGGTACGTGGATCACCTACCCGTACGGTACCATCGCCTACGAACCCGACGGCTCTGGCACCTCTTACGCCGTATGCGATGGCCGTTCTAACGAGATCTACGCCGACACCCTCGTATCTCCGGCCGTGTACGTGGCCGGGTACGATAGCCTCCGCCTCGTTTACTCCTACGCTTTCAGCCGGGAAAATTACTCCTCCTCCGATTCCGGAACGGTGATGGTCAGGTACCACGACGGAGCCGCCTGGGGGCCGTGGATCAGGGTGAGGAGGTACGAGAGTACTTTAAAAGGGGAGGATACGGTTTACCTGACGACGGGGTACGACAGCCTGCAGGTGGCCTTCGCCTACTACTCGCAGGATGCGGCCTACTGGTTCGCCGTTGACGACGTAAAGGTTGAGGGAAGGACGCTTTACACCTACGACGTTGAGGCTACGGCCATCCTCGTGCCTCTGGACCTGCACTACAGGGGAGAGTACATCTCCACGACCGTCAGGATAACGAACAGGGGAACGACGGACGTACATACGGATGTAAAGCTCTACGTACTCTACGGTACGGATACGGTCTTCAGGGGATCGGCCAATTTCATAGCCAACGCCGGAGAGTACTACGACGTACCCATGGGATTTTTCGTACCTGAGAGCCTCGGAACCCACGTGGCCGTGGCCATAGTGAGTGCGGACACGGATTACTATGCCGGGAACGACACCGTAAGCAAGACCTTCAAGGTCTGGCCCTACCCGGACGTGGTCTTCGGTATACCCTTCGCCCCATCCGTTACCGTTGATGGGGTGGCCTCACCGGGGGAGTGGGGTTCGGCCCACAGGGTGGACGTGTCCAACTACTTCGGAAAACACTCCCCACCCACCGATACGGGCGTGGTCCGGGCTTACTTCCAGCACGACGGTTCGTACCTGAACGTACTCGTAGAGACCGGTGATAACACGTACGACAGTACGGACGCCCTCTTTATATTCGTGGACGACGACGGGGACCGCATCTGGGAGAGGGGTGAGGGCCTCAACCTCATAGGGGGAAAGCCCTATTCCGGCTGGGCGACGAGAGACAGTGGGCAGGCTTACGTCTTCCCCAGAAAGGACCTGATGCTCCGCGCCGCCCGCCTTGGGGGGACGTTTGAGATCTCCGTACCCATGGCCAGAGGTACGGAGCCGGATGTCGGTGTACTCCACAGGGGTGTGGGGGAGCATATTTCCCTGTTTGTGGCCTACCGTGATGGGAGGACGGGGAAGTTCCTCGCATGGTGGCCCCAGACGGAGGACCTCCCCTCCGACACCTTCGGCCCGGCGAACACCTACCTGACCCTTCAACGGCCAAACGACTGGCACGACGTCGGCCTCTCCCTCCTGCCTTCGGAGTGTGATGCCCATAGGGTCTGCTCAACGGCTGTCGTAATCTACGACAACTACTCCCTCCGCATGGACGTTGAGACCCTGAGGGTGAGGGTTGAGAGGGACGGCACACCTATCCTCTCTCTGGAACGTCCCCTGAACGTCCCCTACGCCTCCGTAGACACCTTTTACGTAAGGTGGACCCCCTCCGACAGCGGCCACTACAGGGTGATGGCCACCCTGACGTCCGACGACTCACCCGGCAACGACACCGCCGTCCTTTTCGTACCCGTGGGCAGACCCATCTCGCCGCCCTACGTTCAGGACTTTGAGGGAAGGTGGCCCCCGGCCGGGTGGAAGGTTGAGGGAAGGGGGTGGGTCCCCGGCCACTACCTCGGGGACGCCCGCATATCCCCCACGTACGGCTCATCCGGAGAAGGTTTCGCCGAATTCCTCTCCTTCGTCTTCCCCTCTGGGGATTCCTCCGCCCTGTACCTGCCGCCGATCCTCTCCACCGGTGGATCCCACATCTCCTTAAAGGTATGGAACGGCCCAACGTGGACGGGAAGGGGGAATTACGACCGCGTTGACCTTTACTACAGGACGGCGGGAAGCGGGGTGTGGCACCCCCTGGGTAGCGTGTACGGGGACATGCCGTCGTGGCAGGAGAGGACGTTCAACCTCCCGGAGGCCGACACCGTTTACGTTAAGCTGGTCGCCCGGAGCGACTTCGGGGATACGGACATATCCATAGACGACCTCGCCGTACTCCCCGGCCTTGCCCTGAGCGAAGGGAGAAAGGAAGAGGGTACGTGTTCGGTAAGTGATGGGATCGTCCGGGCGCGTCCCGGGACGGAGGTGCGGGTGTACACGGCCGACGGACGCCTTCACTTTAAAGGCAGGGTAGGTACAAAAGGTACCCTTTTACTACCCCGGAAACACGGTGTTTACTTCGTACTCTGCAACCGGGTTGTAATCGGTGGTATTTCGCCTTTAAAATAAAACCTTATGAAGCGTAGGGATTTTCTTAAGGCTGCGATTGGGACCTTCGCCGTAATGGCACTGGCGGGTAGTCTGAAGGCTACACCTTCCTCAAACTACGTCCTTAACGAGACCGCAAGCCGGATCCTTGAGCTGAAGAGGGAGGGTCTCGGAGCTGACGAGATAGCCCGCAAACTTACCGAGGAGTACGAGGTGGACTATCAGGAGGCCTACAGGGACGTTCTAAGCTTCCTTGCGGAGGCTCGCAGACTCGGAATAGCTTAGGGTGGAAGCCGTCCTTACCTTCAGGGGGGTCGTAAAGCGATTCAGGGAAAGGGAGGTTTTAAAGTCGGCTGACCTCCTCCTGCAGAAAGGGGGTTTTACGGTCGTCTACGGAGAAGTGGGGGTAGGTAAGAGTACGCTCATAAACCTCGCCCACTTTCAGGAGTTCCCCGATGAGGGGGACGTGGTCGTCCTCGGTGTCCATCACGAGGAGGCGAGGAAGAACGCAGGAGTCCTCCAGAACGTCAGACGTAAGGTGGGCGTTATTAAGCAGGTTCCCGTACATCTGGAGGATATGACGTGCTACGACAACGTATACTACGTCCTTGAGCATCTCGGATACAACCGCAACGTGGCGAAGGAGCGGGCCGAAAGGGCGCTTGAGAGGGTCGGCCTTGCGGACAGGAAGGACGCCTATCCCCCCGAACTCTCCGCAGGCCAGCGGCAGAAGTTAGCAATAGCCAGAGCCATAGCGAAGGAGCCGTTGATACTACTCGCGGACGACCCCACCCTCGGCCTTGATGACAGGTCCTCCTACGAGATAGAACACCTCTTCATGGAGATAAACGACTCCGGAACCTCCATACTCTGGACGTCCAACAGGGTTCCCACGGTGATAAAGGACCGTGGGGACGTTGAGATCTACCAGCTCAGGGAAGGGAAATTACACCGCATAAAATAAAAAAATAATCCGATTTTCTCCCGTAAAATAGCAGTGATATGAGGAGGTTTTCAAAATTTCTGGTAGCATCCGCGATAGTGGGAAGTGTGGGCGTCCTTCACGCCCAATTCTACGCTTACCCGCAGACCATCTTCGGGTTCAACGGCGTGTACTCCTTCCGTTTCATGCATACGGCCTACCTGTTTGAGGACGATCTGGACAGACTGTTCTACCCTGTCAAACTATACGAAATAGAAGGGGGAAGGCTCTTTACCACGCTGAGCAACCCCTTCGGGAACGAGTACCTCTTTGACCCTTCCCAGCCCACCAACAACCAGCTCGTCCTCGGTGCCAAGACGAACTTCTTCATGAACCTATCTCCCCTATTCCTCACGTCCGAATTCGGCGTAAAGCAGATGAGCAAGCTTGATACGACGTACAAGTACAACTGGAGCTCCGGTGACAACAACTATCAGAACAGGGACGAGGTCTTTGACTCCTCCTACGCTAAGACGTCCTTCGGATCCAAGAGCTTCCTGCTCTCCATGGGAAACCAGTCCTTCGGTTTCCTGTTCATGTACGTAAACGCCAACAGCAAGAACGTGCCGGGTAGGACGGGGACGTTCCCCTTCAACTACGGTAACTTCGTCTACGATTACGCCCGGTATAACAACCTGACCGGCGACCTCCTTGAAGAGTACAGGTCCGAAGGTTACGCCGTGGTGGACACGTCCTACACGCCCATCCTCGGAGCGGTCTCCTTCGCCTTCGGCCAGTTCTCCGGTATGGTGTTCGGTGGGTTCAACTCCGTCAGGACCGCCGACACGGGGAGCGTGAAAGCCGAGCATAACACGGACCCGGCCAACCCCTTTACAGGGGCCAGGTGGGACAACAACAGGGCGTCCAACACGGGGGCTGGGGGGCCCATCTTCGGCTTTCAGGGAGATTACGGTTTCGGGTCGGACTCATGGAAGGCCAACCTCGCCTTCGTCTACGCTTTGCGTATTATGTCCAACGGAAACGGCAGGGTGAACGAGGTCCTGAAAAATACCACGTGGGACGGTACGGTTTCCACCAGCAACCCGATCCTTACGACCATAAACACCACATCCACGGAGTTCACTTACAGCTCTCTGGCCAACGACTTCAACCTCTACCTGAGGAACGGGTACGTCCTCAACGAGAGGGTCCTCCTCGGTGTCGGTCTCGGCCTGTACTTCGGTCTGATGTCCGGCAAGTACGACTACAAGAAGGTGCTTTCACAGAGCTATACCTTCAGCGACGCCAACGGTAACGGGAGCGTGGACGGGGCAGATTTCAAGAGTACTACGACCACGACCCGCTCCTATAAGGAGGATATGGGACGCACCACCTTCTTCTATTACCTTCCCGTTGGCCTTGAGGTAGTACCGATAGAGGCGTGGAGCAACTTCAAGTTGAGGTTCGGTGGCTTTTACGGTCGCCTCTCCCAGACCACGAAGACGAAGTCCTACGACCACTCGGCCGAGAGCAAGAGCGTAACGGAGACCTCCCTCGGTACTACGACTACCTACAACGATATAGCCGTTCCCGACGAGAACGTGATCACAACGAAGGTGGGTGCATCCTTCACGCAGTTCATGTACGGCGCGTCCTGGACGGTAGCGGACCGTGTGGTCATTGACTTTACGGGATTCGGATACGGCTTCCTCACCCCCGCCATGTGGAACGTCTCCGTAGTCGTACGCTACTGAAACAACTTAGGAAGCAAAAGATGAGAGGGGGGGTAATCCCCCCTTTTTATACGCCCTTCACGCTCAGCCAGACCCTCTGCTCGTTCTTCGTTGTATCAAACTCCATGTCAAAGCTCAGGGTCTCGTACGCCCTATCAAAGTCCTCAAATATGGCGTTTATGGCTCCGAGGGTGGCCGTACTCCTGTCGTAATACCTGTACCGGTACGTCGCCATTATCTGGGCGAGGGCGGCTCCGGGTAAGAAGTAGGAGAGGGGTTCCTTTCCGAGGGCGAGGAGATAACTGTTTTCGTAGAAGTTGTAAAGCCTCATGTCGCACACACACTCACCACCCCTCTTGATGTCTCCCACCTTAAACACTCCGAAACCGAAGTAGTTCCCCATCTCCGCCAGCTTTCTGAAGTAGTCGTCCTCCGTTACGGCGTCCTGAAGGAGTATCTCCCCTATGGGACTCCTCGCTATGGAAACGTACGTGAAGAAGACGCAGTTGAAACCTGCCAGTACCAGGGAGTACCGGGCCACCTCCTCGTCGGCCATCTCGGCCACCTTCATGTTGGCGTAGGCGTAGTACTCACCGGGCAGCTGGGAGATCCACACCTTCTTTATGTCGGCGAAGGCTGAGTCCAGGGCTATTATGCCGGAGTCGTCCGGTTCGGGTATCAGGGGCATCAACTTTTCCATCGTTTTTCTCCTCTCGTCCGCCCCCTCAACCTCGTAGAAGACGACCCTGCCGTAGTCCGGTTCCGGGTAATCAACCCTCTCCCTCCTTATCTTCACCTCTAATTTACACACCGGATCCCCCGCACCTATGCACGAGGACTCCTCAACGTATATGTTCCCCGGTTCGGCGTCCAGAGCCGCTTCCAGAAGGCCGGCCACGAACCCCCTCTCAACGTCGCAGACGGGGAGATCGGAGAAGGCTCTCAGAACCTTTATGTACGTGTGGGCGTGGGTTGATGCGAGAAGATAGATCTTGTCTGGACTTTTTATGTCCAGAACTCCCAACCCTCTACTTCGGAAGAAGTCCATGCCCAGCTCGTAGGTTTCGCGGTCGTTCAGACCGTACTTCTCCTTGAGCCGCCTGAAGAGCCTGTAGTGGGCGAACTCGGATGCCCTGTATATCACCTCTCTGCCCTGCTCCTCGCCGAGGGCGAGTTTAACACCCTTGGCGAAGAAGTGGTTGAAGACGTTGCAGTGGTAGGTCATAGGTATCCCCTCAACCAACATCCTCCCTGTGGGAGCGTCGTACTCAAGGAGATCAAGACTGTTTTTTAGGTTTAATCTCACCATGGTCAAAATTTATACCAAAACGTGAGGATACCTCCCTCACGAAGTCCCCGATATAGGGGTTCCTCTCGGCTATCTGGTGGATCAGCATCTTCCGCATCCGCGGAGGGGTATGGGAAGATATACGGTTGAATACGTCCGTCAGGAGCCTGTTGTAGGATCGGAGGTAATCTTCCACGACTCCGATTACCTCGTCGGCGGCCATCAGGTTTATCCTTCCCTTATCATACAGGGCTATCTTCCCGTCCCCGGCGTTCCATACGACGTACCGGCAGCATCGTGCCTTTTCCACCTCTTTTAGCAGCTCTCCCGGTGTCCCCTTGAGAGGTGAGGCGTACTTAAGGGCGAGGACTCCCTTCCTTATGTCCTTCGTTACGATCCATGCCCGTCCCTTATTCAGGTTCAGATATCCCAGTATAAAGAGGGGAAGGACGAACATGACGGAACCTTCAAGTTCTCCCACTTTCTCCATGATCCACCTCACGGGACGTTTCGTACCCTCCAGGGTACTGAAGAATACGCGGGCGTTCTTACTCTCTTCGTATCCAGGGACGTAAAAGATCGGAAACCCGAGGGCGTTCAGGTTGATCCTTATATCCTCCGGACTCTTCTCTCTCCTATAAACCCCGAGGTGGAACATCCTCTCCACCTCTTCGGGCGTAGATGGATAGGGTTCCGCATCCACCTCCCATCCGAAGTCCTGTATGATCTGGACGGTGCGGTTTATGAGATCCTCGGATTTACGTACGAGATGCTCAACGTACCTCTTACCGTACTTCTTCGCCGCGTAGCCGAACACGTCTCCGAAAAGGTTGTTGTCAACCTCCTCCTTACTCAGAAGCCCCTCCCACCACATCTCCTTTATGAGGAAGCTGTCCGCGTATACGGGTTTCCCCCTCACGTAATAGGCCGATAGTACGGGATCCTCAAGGACCTTTCTCCTGTACACCACGAGTCCGCTAAAATTCCTATCCACAGAAAAAACAGCCCCATAATTTTTGCCTTTATCTTTATAAACCATGATTTAACGTGCGATATTATACGGCAGAATCCCCCGCCTTTGCAAGTTGTACGTCTACCTTAAAATGTTTAGACATGGCCGAAAGGGAAAAACCCATAAAAGTCCTTATAGCCAAGGTGGGCCTTGACGGACACGACAGGGGGGCCAAGATCATAGTGAGGGCGCTGAGGGACGCGGGGATGGAGGTGGTATATACGGGTCTCCATCAGACGGCCGAGAACGTGGTCAACATGGCCCTTCAGGAGGACGTGGACGCCATAGGCATCTCCATACTCTCCGGCGCCCACATGACCTACTTCCCGAAGATACTCCGGCTTATGAAGGAGAAGGGGATGGACGACGTCCTCCTCTTCGGCGGGGGCATAATCCCCGACGAGGATGCCCGCAAGCTGGAGGAGATGGGGGTGGGGAAGATCTTCGGCCCGGGAGCGCCCCTGCAGGAGATAATAGACTACCTGAACAGGTGGTACGAGGAGAACCGTCTTAAGAAGAAGGCCTCGTAATGGGCAGACTCTTCGCGGCAGTAAGGTTCCTTGTGTACGTAGGGATATGGGTCGTAATCTGGTACTTCGCCCTTGACCTCCTCCTCGGGGTTCTCATGCCCGTTATTCAGAGGAGGTGGGATACCACGACGGTTCCGCAGTTGGTCAGGATGGACGTTGAGAAGGCGAGGGCCGTTGCCCGTGAGAAGGGCCTCAAGGCCATCGTGGATACGACGGTACCCAGCCTGAACGCCCCCGCCGGTACGGTTATAGGTCAGGAGCCTCCCCCCGGGACCACCGTAAAGAGGGGGCGTACGGTTTACCTTACGGTTTCGGCTGGGGCGAAGAATAAAACGGTGCCGGACCTGGTGGGCATGGCCCTTGAGGAGGCCGTTAGATCTCTGGAAGACGTCGGTTTTAACGTCAAGGTTGAGCCTCTCTATACCATGGACGAGGAACCCGGATACGTTATGAGGATGTACCCCCCGCCCGGATCGTCCGTCCCGATAGGTAGCACCGTAACCCTCTACTACAGCGAGGAGCCTCCGGATTCCGTACTGTTCGGGCCGGATACGACGGAGTCCGATACCACCCCCCCTTAGAATTTCCCCCAATGGACAGGTTCTGGAAGTGGTTTGCCCTCGTGTTCGCCCTTTCCCTGGTGTACTTCTATCCGGGATGGGTTCCGGGTCACACCTTCGTTATGACGGACTTTCTGACCTCCTCCTACCCCTTCTGGAAACTCGCCTCAATGAAGTTCCCTCCGCCGGAGTGGGAGCCTTTCGTATTCGGGGGTCTTCCCTTCTGGGGGGCGCCTCACGCCGACAGCTTCTATCCCATAAACCAGCTCCTCCGCATGCTCACGACCCCCGGCCATGCTGCGGCCTTTACCCTTTTCCTCCACTCTCTGATAGGTTTTACCTTCTCCTACCTCTACCTGCGGCGTATAGGCCTCAAAACGGAGTGGTCCGGGGCGCTGGCCACCCTCTACGCCTTCGGATTGTTCTGGACGAGCATGGTGTACAGCGGCCACATAGCCAAGATGGTGATAGCCGCCTACATACCGGCCGTATTCTGGGCGTTAGAGGGAACCCTGCGGGGAAGTCTCGTTTACGCTGCCCTTCTGGGGTTATTCGGCGGACTGATTATAGTCGCCCACCACGCCCAGATAGTTTACTACGTAGGTGTAATTGCGATAATTTACGGTATGACCTACCTTATCGTTGAGGTCAGGAAGGGGAACTACAGGCATGCGGCGAAGGTTCTGCTCCTCGGGATCTTTGCCGTCGTGATCGCCCTGATGATAGGGGCGCCCTTTCTCTTTCCCCAATACGAGTACATAACCGGTTTCTCCGTCAGAGGGGAGACGAAGAGCCTCTCCTTCTCAAAGACCTGGTCCCTTGACTGGGCGGACTTCGTCTCGGTCTTCTTCGGCCTTTACTCCGGGGCCTTTGAGACCTACTGGGGTTCCAACCCCTTCAAAATAAACACGGAGTACCTTGGTGCTGCCCTCGGCTTTCTGGCCATAGTCGGGGGATTGGTTGCATACCGCCGCTGGAGGGTGATAGCCCTGCTTATATCGGCCTTTCTCCTTATGACCTTCATGACGGCCAAGGTGAACATCCTCTTCCACCTATTCCACGCCATCCTGCCCGGCCTCAAGCTCTTCAGGGCGCAGTCTATGGCCGCCATACCCCTCGGATTCGTCGCCCTCGCCCTCTCCGGCTTCGCCTTACTCCACCTTGAGGAGGCGAAGAGGATCATGCCGAAGGTCCTGATAGGGGGACTGATAGTAGCGGGTCTGGTGCTTCTCGCCGGTTCCTCCCTCGCCCTCAAATCCGGTTCCTTCTCCTACAATCCGCGGATAGACGAGATATTCGCCGCAACGTCCGGGGACAGGATGTTCGCCCTCATAAGGACTCTCGGTATATGGCTCCTCATCTGGGCTGTGCTGAAGAACCCCAACCTGAAGCTCACCACGGCCGCCCTCGTGGTCGCCCTCCTCGGGTACGGTGAGAGCTTCCTCCTTAAGGGCAGGTTCATCCAGCCCATAAACGAGACGGAGCGCTTCGCGCCGGACGATATAGCCCGATACTTTCAGGAACATCCGGGTATATACCGGATCTTGGACTTCGGTTACAGGCCTGAGGACAACTACCTCGCCCTGTTCGGCGTCCATTTCGTAGGGGGACATCACGGTCAGCAGATGCAGTCCTATCAGGAGTACCTCGGGTGTAAGGCCCTCATGTTCAACCCCTTCAACTGCGAGAGGCTCGTAAGACACTTTCAGATCCTTGACACCATCAACACGAAGTACATCCTCGCCCCTCCGGGAATAAAGGAAGCCGCCCGTGCGGAGGCGGAAAGGAGGGACGACCCCGTATTGAAGGGGTTCGCCTCTTACCTGTCAAAGTACGAGGAGGTCTACAACGACGGCAGGATATCTGTACTGTTCAACCCCGACCACTTCCCCCGCTTCTACGCCCAGTGCGAGGATTCTATCGTCCCGGCCAGAGTCAAAGACTACGACTACGTAAACGGCTATTACAGGGCGGAGATAGACGTTCCCGCAAAGTGTACCTTCGTCCTGACGGAGAACTGGTACCCCCACTGGCACGCCTACGTGGACGGTAAGGAGGTGAAGGTTGAGAGGTACAGGGGTACGTTCATGGCCTTTACGGTAAGACCGGGTAAACACGAGGTCGTATTCCGGTACATCAGCCCGATTGAGAGGATCTCCCTCATCCTGTACGCCCTCGGCTTCGCCGTCGTGGTCGCGGTCGTGGGTGTAGGTTCGCTCTACAGGAGGCGGTTAAGGGAATGAACCAGCTCAGCTTCTTCTTCTTCGGCCTCTTTTTCCTGAGCATCTTCCTTTACCTGCTCTACCCTGAGAGGATAAGGGCCTGGACGCTTATCGCCCTCGCATCCTTTACGGCCGGACTCATGGGAGCCTTCAAGTACCCGGATAACTACGTCCTCGCATCCTTCGGTGTGGCCCTCCTTGGGGGGATTCTCGGATGGTTGATATTCCTGCGGAAGGATCATGATAAGGGGAGTGGAAGTAAAGAGGCTTAAGGTCATACCCGACGACAGGGGAAGGCTGGCGGAGATCCTGAGGGTGGACGACCCCATTTACGAGGGCTTCGGGCAGGTCTACTTTACCACGGCCTACCCCGGTGTTGTGAAGGCCTGGCACGCCCACAGACTTCAGACCGACTTCATAACCTGCGTCCACGGGATGATAAAGCTCGTCCTTTACGACGACAGGGAGGACAGTCCCACCCGCGGGGAGATAAACGAGTTCTATATTGGAATCCACAACCCCATACTGGTGAAGATCCCCCCCCTCGTGTGGCACGGTTTCAAGAACGTCGGAGAGTACGAGGCCATAGTTATAAACGTCATAACCCGGCCCTACAACCACGAAAATCCGGACGAGTTGAGGAGGCCGGCCCACGGGGATATCCCCTACGACTGGAGCCGGAAGGACAGATAAAAGATGGGGGGCGTACGCCCCCCATTCGTCAGTCGGACGAGTTTTACCTGACCACCTTTAACGTCCTTACCTCCCTTCCCATCCGGACCTTCAGGACGTACCTGCCCTTCGGAAGGTCGGGCAGAGCAACGGTATGCTGGCCCTTCGGAAGGAAACCGGCCGAGACCGATCCCACGCGCCGCCCGTTATAGGTGTAGACGTCCACACCCACGTACGAAGCTTCCCTTAAGAAAACCACGAGTCTATCCCTGTACGCCTCAAACGAACTGCGAACGTTTTCCCTCTCCTCTACCGCCGTGGCCACGGCCTGATCAAATAGGGACACGAAGGCGTCCGATACCCCTCCGAGGGTAGTATCGTAGGCGTTGGCGGGGAAGGAGGGAGAACCGGTCACACCGACCACGTAGGTGGAATCTCCGTAAAGGCCCACGGCAAAGGCCTCGTCGTCGTTGGCTCCACCGAGGTAGGTGGACTCCTCAAGGGAATCCGTCGTGAGGTTGAAGCGGGTTACGAAGGCGTCAACCATGCCACCGAAGGTGTTGTCGTAGGCGCCCGGACGGGTGGGGAAGTTGGAAGAAGAGGTATGCCCGACCACCAGAGCCACCGGGTTCCTTACAAGGACGTCGCCGGCGACGTCGTTATCTGCTCCTCCGAGGTACCGGGAGAACGCGAGGTTACTCCCGTTGAGTCTGAAAACGAAGGCGTCCCCCACGCCGCTGAGAGCGGTTGAACTGCCCACTACGGGGAAGTCCGGTGAACTCGTCCATCCCACCACCATCACCTCGCTGCCACTTACGAAGTCCACACCGTACGCCCTGTCGTCCCTCGTACCGCCGACGTAGGTTGAGGAGTTGAGGGTAAGCAGATCGCCGGTCAATACGGATACGACGGCGTCTCTCGTTCCTGAGAGCGTGGTACTGTAGGCGTTAACCGTGGGGTAGTTCGCAGAGGCCGTCCATCCCACTACCACCACGTCCATGGATACGGGGTTCAGGGCCAGATCTATACCCCAGTCGCTGTCCGAACCTCCGATGAAGGTGGCGCTCAGGAGGGAGGAGGGGTTAAGGAGACGGGCGACGAAGATGTCCTCGCCACCGTTGTGGGTCAGGTCGTACCCGTTCTGGACCGGGAAGTTGGGGGATGCGGTCCTGCCCACCACGTAAACGTAAGCCCCGTTGAAGGCCAGCGAGCGGGCGACGTCGTACTGGCTTCCGCCGAGGTAGGTGGCGGATACGAGGGCGAGGCTGGTATCAAACTGCGCCACGAAACCGTCTACGTTCCCGGAGTAGGTCGTAAAGGCGCCTCCGGGTGTGGGAAGGTTGGAGGATTGGGAGGATCCACAGATGGACACGTCACTTCCGAGTACGGCTATCCCGAAGCCGTCGTCGTAGTCGCTTCCTCCGTAGTACGTGGCCGACAGCAGGGTGTTCAGATCCCTTGAGAACTTCGCCACGAAGACGTCCGAACCCCCGCTCAGGCTACCGTTACCCGGAAAGTCCGTTGAGTAGGTCGTACCAACGACGTAAACGGCGTCGGAGGTGGAAACCACGTCCATACCCCTCTCAGAGGAGGAGCCACCGAGAAAGGTTGAGGCCGCGAGGTTGTTTATCATGGGGTCTATGACCAGCGGGCGGGAGGGGTCGTACTCTCCGACCACGAAGGATAGGGTATCCCCCGATAGGGCGTAGGATACCTGGACCTCGTCCGCTCCCTGATAGGCCTCGGGTTCAGAGATAACCATAACCACCTTTCCGGACCTTCTGACCACCACCTTCCCGTCCTCAAGGGAGGCTTTACCCCCCGACAGGTGAATACGGATGTCTCCGGGGTCTGCACCCGGCTTTACCGTCCAGTGGAACTCCATCCTTCCCTCCGTACCCACGAACGTCAGGTCCACGCCTTCGTAAATCTCCTCGTATTTAAGGGACGCGAACGAAGGAAGACCAGTCCTCCACAGGGAGGGATCTTTACCCCTGTAGTAGTTGAACCTTGCCTCTCTCCTGTGAAGGGGTTTCGGGGATACGTCGCGGTTGCCGATAAGGGATACGCGTATACCCCTTATATCCATGCCGTTAGTCCTGAAAGATACACCTTCCGGAAAAGAAACGAACTGAACGTTGGAACGGTACTGTCCAGCGTTCGGAATAAATACCGTCTCCATTCCGGCGAGGGGCATCCCCGCGGACGTGAGGGCTATTAGCCCTGAGAGCGAAAAAATTGTAAAATTTTTCATGGTGCGCCTCTATTGTACAGTCTGGCGGGTCAAAAATCAAATGGGTGTAAAATGAAGGCAAAAAACGAACGATCCAGTGGAGCGATGTCGGGATGGAAGCGATAGACGGCTTCCGGGTGATCCTGCTGTTTCTCTGTAAGGTGTCAGTAGATGCATTTCACGTCCGCATCTTTAGGACCTACAGGTACGAGATATGCCCGATATATCTCGTGAGGTAGGAGGTGAAACGTGCTGCCGTTAACAGTCTCCTTCTTCGCTACACGTACGGTTAATTTTAAGCACTTACACGCATATCAGTTCACCATTAAAATATGACCTTATGTTGTTTTTTGTTTATCTTCTTGCTGATCTTGACGAGAGCAGGCAGATGGATAGCATACTTAAGGCCGTAGGTGCGGTGAAGTACGAGTACGGAGGCTGGGAGATAGCCAACTTTGATACTTTACCCTTGAGTGATAGCATACCCGCACCCGATGGAGAGTACAGGATCGTAGATGACTACAAGGCCCTGCATCTAAGGGGGGTGTGGGAGTACAAAGATAAGAGCTGGAGAACGGAACTTCTTATGCCCGGTATGGCATCTGATCTCAGGGGCTATCCCCTTGACCTCCTTGACTGGGGGAGGTATCTCGTCTTCTATATCAGAGGAAAGGGAAAGTACGAAATAGGAGGAGAGATCGTATATCAACAGTACTGTAGAGGATTCATCATTAGGAATCTAACGCTTGACACATCGTGGAGAGAGATACGGATAGATCTTGATTCTTTAAAGAAGGGATTTGACGTCTATAACCCCCCTGGATGGATATGGAGCGAGGGAGGTTCCCCGGCCTGCTGGGCATGGGGAAAGGACGGTAAGAAAAGTGGCTTTGTTCCCATGAGATGGGCTATTATACCCCTTGCTGACACCTTTGGGACCTACGAATACGAGATAGAGCTAAGCCCGATATATCTCGTGAGGTAGGAGGTGAAACGTGCTGCCGTTAGCAGTCTCCTTCTTCGCTACACGTATAAACAGCGACATACCCAACTACTGCTACCAGAGTTACCTTGAAGGGGACCTCGCCCTTAACGACGGCTATTTAGTGGCAGCAGTACTAAACAGAAACTGGCCTAATAAGTTCTGGACGATAAGCATCTTCGTTGATACCACCAGAGGCACAAATTGGCTTCACGTAAAGGACCTGATAGGCACATTTGATGACGGGTGGGTAATGGACACAAACAGGTATGCGATAGTTGACCCCTCTGTCAGCATAATGGGAGATAATGCGAACGGATTCTATCTGATAGGGATGGTAAGCCTCAAGGACACGTCACGAAGGGATTCAAACATGATAGTATTCTGCATGGCGTTCTCCGATCCCCACCTGTCGGGCAGCTGGTACTGCTACAACATGCACGAGTACAGCCCAAAGGACAGGGACAAACCGTGGGTGATAGGTGTTCTGGGTAGTAGTAGAGTGATAGGGGCGTGGATGAAGGAGGACACAGTCTTCATCCTTACCAACGACAACCACGGTGCGCCGGGTGATTGGGTGATTAGAAAATCTATTGCTCGTCGTAATTCTATTTTCAACATTCCGTATCTCACTTATCATGATGGCGTGTACTACCTTGCAGTTGAGGAGAAAGTATATCCACCTACTGACTCCGTTTACATCCACGTCTTCTACTCCACGGACAGTGGCACGACGTGGAACGAGGTGCCGGGTGTGGCAGCACGGTTCTACAGGAGACCTCTGTATAAGCAATGCAACGTTCCGTTTAATGGCTTCACGAAGCGGCTCAAGAGCATATCGGCCTTTGGTATGAACGGTCTTGCAGTTGCCTACGTCTATGGGAACGACCGCAGCGACACAGGGAGGTGCAACGTATACGTCTCCTACAGCTTTGACGGAGGAACAACGTGGATAGATAGTGCAGTTTACAGAAGTGACAGCATTCAGGGAAATCCCGTTTTATCCTCCTCTGGAGATACGCTTCTTCTGTTTTTCGTTGAAGGCACCGGGGAGGTGGGACACGAGTATGGTGATGTACGGATGGATGGAGGGAGGTGTGTGGAGGAACAGGAGGATAGCCTCTGCTTTCGGCCATCATCCTGACGTATGGTCATCGTGCAACGGATGGAACGGCAATCACTATGCGAGTTTGATAACGTACAGGGATACGGTATATTACTACGTCGGTGGTGATAGGTCTCTGGACGCTTCTTCCTTTTCCGGTGGGGGTAACGCTTGGTTCTTCAGGGGTGTTATCAGTGAGATAATTGGGGTTGAGGAGGTAGTTAAGGGAGGTGAAAAGGTTGCCATCAGGGTTGTGAAGGGTGGGTTGGAGGTTCCGGAGTACGGCGAAGTCTATTCCGTGAGCGGCAGGCTCGTTTTCAGGGGCAAGGGCAGGGTTTCCTTGCCCGCCGGTGTGTATTTCGTGAAGGTCGGGGGTAAGGTGTTTAAGGTGGTGGTAAGGTAATCTATATATTCCCAATGGAAATGGTGTTGTAGTCATCGGAATGTGGGGATGTGCAAGTTGTTTTCCTTACGTTTACCTTTACTAAGTACTCCGCCCCACCTACTTTAAAACACAACGGCACCTCCTGAAATTAAGCCTTAGTCTATCCCTACGTCCCTTACTCTTTGGTGTACCTGCTCAGCTCCTCCTCTATCCTCCGCCTGGTCTCCCCCTCCTCAAGGGAGGCGAGGTTTATCTTAACGTTCTCTGCTGCTCCCTTAAGGGCCGCCTCCGCCTGATATCTGGATACGTACACGTCGCTTATGGCCGACTTGGGCGCTATCGGCTCAAGCTCGTCCGCCAGCCCTTTAACCTCGGCCGACAACTTCACTACCTCAAGGGGTACTTCGGCAGCCCTGACCAGAGCCTTCTGGATCTTCCCCTTCCTCTCCGGGTCGTCCTTCGGCAGTTTGTAGGCGGCCATCACCTCTTCAAAGGCCTTAACGTCCTCGTTAACCAGATCTCTGGCTCTCTTGAGTATGGCTTTGGCTCTGTCACGTATCTCCTGAAACTTCGGCCAGTTCTCCCTGTACTTCTTCCGTTTCAACCCTATTCCCGCCACCATGGACAGGAGAGCGGCAGCCTGAGCGAGGGATAGGGCCGACACCGCTCCACCACCGGGGACGGCTTCGGAAGAAGCGAGGTCCGAGAGGTACAGATCCAGCGTCCAGCCGTCGTATATCCGGCTCTCTATTATCTGGTCGGGCTTGAAGTCGTTAAGCTTCAGATAGAACTTCGCCACGTCAACCAGGGCTTTCAGTGGAACGAGGCCAACGATTTCGCTCTCGTAAACCGGCTGAGAGTAACGCTCCGCCCAGAGTTTAACGTACTCGTAAGCCGCGTGTATAGGAGTCTTCTCGTAGTCAACTAAGTTCATGGATACCTGCACCATGTCCTTCGTGGGCAGGTCAAAGCCCAACGCCTTTACGAAGGCGAGGCCCCCCGTCTTTGCCCTCACGTGGCGGGCTATTCTCTTGGCTGCCTTGAGGTTGCGGCTGTTGAGGTTCACGTTGTAGGCCACCAGTATCTTCCGCGCCCCTATTACGGTGGCTCCGGCCGTGGGGTGTGGGGTATCCGGGCCGTAATCGGGCTTCCAGTTAGGATCCTTCATCTTCTCGGCGAGACCCTCGTACTGACCCTTGCGGATGTTGGCGAGGTCGTACCTGTCAGGCTTCTGAGCGGCCTCACCGTAGAGGTACACGGGCAGATTCAACTCCTCCGCCACCCTCTTCGCCAGCTTGTGGGCGAGGTCAACCGCCTCCTCCATGGTGGCATCAAAGAGCGGGACGAAGGGGACGACGTCTGCAGCCCCTATCCTTGGGTGGGCCCCCTCGTGCCTGTTCATGTCTATCTTCTCAACCGCCACCTTTATGGCCTTAAAGGCGGCGTCCAGAACGCCCTCGGCCGTACCTACGAAGGTGAAGACGCTCCGGTTGTGATCCGGATCCTTCTCCATATCCAGAAGTTTCACGTCCGGAACGGACTCTATGGCCTCCTTAAGGGCGTTTATTACCTCCTCGTTCCTGCCCTCGGAGAAGTTGGGGACGCACTCGTACAGCTTCATAGGGGGAGATTCTACCGGTGTAAAGGAAGTTCGGTATTACTCAAACTTCTTAACGAAGTCCTTCGGCAGACGCCTACGAGCCGTTAAGAGGTCGTGAAGGAGGGTTTTAAAGAGCGTATCTAACGCCTCTGCCCTCTTCCTCTCTGTCTCTATTTTGTCATCCACCGAACGGAGTATGTGGGCGATCTGTTCCTGTTCGTGGAGAGGGGGAAGGGGGATGGGCGTTTTTGAAAAGTTGGATTTATTCAAAATGGGAACCGTAGTCTTTCGGGTCATCTGATCCATAATTTTCTGCACTTCTTCCTTTTGAAGGACATAAAGCAGGAATACGTTGTTCAGTACACTGGTGTAAGGGATAACTGCGTTTATTTGTTGATTAGTGGCTGCCACCCTTGTCCCCACGATACCCACCTTACCGATGTACCCTATACAGCTGACCAGAACGGCTCCCTGAGGTACGGTTTTAGTCTGTGTAAGACCTTCTTGTGTGATGGTGCGAGCTGTCGTGTAAATTTCTCCTCCCTGAAGGTCAACAGGTGTGATAAAAGGGACAGTACCGTTCCAATATTTTGGTTCTCCGGTTGAGGGTGTTTTCCCTGTAACGACTTTTCCCACCTCCCCCAACCTCACCACCTCCCAATGCTCCGGTATATCCCCTACCTCCGTTTCCTTCAGGCTAACTTTATCAACCTCACCGAGAGGCACGGGGCCGTAGGTGAATAGGTGCTTCATCAAAGACTTCTTGAGTTCCTTGAGAGCCTTTATAACCTCTTCCGTCTTCTCCCTTGCCTCCTGCACAGCCCTTAAGACGTAGGCGATGGCCTTCTGCTCCGGGAGTGGGGGGAGGGGTATGGATAAAACCTTCAGGAATTCTTTGGGTTGAACTCTACGCCGGTTCGTTGTACCCACCGCTATGTTCCTCAATACTTTCCAGATAGAAGGACGGGATAGGGAGAACGTTATAAAATCCTCATCCGCAATTTCACGATTTAACGAAAGAATAGGGAAATCTCCGCTAACTAACGCACCCGACAGATCCTTGCTCACAAATCCCCACGCCCCATTACGGGCGTCTATCTTGGAAAAAACGAAATCTCCCTCCTTAACCTCGTAGAGTTTTTTGGTGCCTATGTCCTTGCCCTCTTTTACCTCACGGAGTATGACCCCTTTAGCGTACAGCCTGACAGTGAGTAGACGATAAGCGGTATTATCCTCCACTATGCGTTCACGTTTTTTCTTTGGAACAACCGAAAAAACCTCCTCCAACCTCACCACCTCCCACTCCTCCGGCAAAGGCCCCAGCTCCGTCATCCTGTAGCCGGGTGGTACGTTCTCAACCACAACCTTCACGGCGACAAGTATATAGAGGATTCCCCGACCGTCCGTAAAATCCAGCGATGGCCAGAGTCCTGATCGTAAACACCGGTTCGTCCTCAACCAAAGTCGCCCTCTACGAGAATGATAAGGAGGTATGGAAGGAGACGGTCAGACACGATTACGAAACCATCAAAAACCTTCCGGATATTAAGGAGCATCTCCGATTCCGTGAGAGAGTAATAAGGGAGATCCTCAAGAAAAGGAACGTGACGGGGGAAGGAATAGACGCCATAGCCGTTATAGGGGGTCTCCTCAAGCCCCTCCGGAGCGGCACGTACGAGGTGAACGAGAAGATGGTATTTGACCTCTACGAGAGCAAGAGGGGTTTCCACGCCTCCAACCTGTCCGGAATAATCGGGTACAACCTCGCAAAGGAGTGGGGAATAAAGGCCTACACCGTAGACCCCGTTAGCGTGGACGAGATGGACGACCTCGCCCGGTACTCCGGCCACCCGGACCTCCCCCGGTACAGCCTATCCCACGCCCTGAATACCAAAGCCGTAGCAAAGAGGTGGGCGAAGGAGAACGGAAAGGACTACGGTAAAAGCAACCTCATCGTTATCCACCTCGGAAGCGGTATCACGGTGTCGGCCCACAGGGATGGGAGGATGGTGGACCTCACGAACTCCATGGAAGAGGGCCCCTTCTCCGTTGAACGCACCGGGACCCTCCCCGTTATGAGCCTTGCAAGGCTGTGCTTCTCCGGAAAGTACACGTTTGATCAGGTGAAAAGGATGATATTCGGTGAGGGGGGAATGTACGCCTACCTTGGAGAGAAGGACTTCAGGAAGGTTATGGAGAGGGTGAAGGCCGGGGACCCCGGAGCGAAGGAGGTGGTGGACGCCATGCTCTATCAGGTGGGAAAAGAGGCGGGGGGTATGGCGGCCGTACTTGAGGGTAAGGTGGACGCCGTGATAATAACCGGAGGTATGGCCCACGAGGATTACGTGGTGGACAATCTAAAACGCCGGTTATCCTTCATCGCCCCCGTGTACGTTTACCCCGGGGAGGACGAGATGAAGGCTCTGGCCGAGGGTGTTCTGAGGGTACTTAACGGGGAGGAGGAGGCTCTAACGTACGACTAAAGATGCGGGTATAAAATACAAGCATGAGAAATATCGGAGACGTTTTGAAGTTCCGTCGGGACGGTAGAATCGGGATCGTCAGACTCATAGGGGAGATTGACACGGCCATGCGCGAACCCCTGATCGTGTTCTTTGACGATAAACTCGCCGACGGCGTTGACATATTCATCGTTGACCTATCGGAGGCGGAGTACGTTTCCTCGGCGATATGGGGCGCCCTCATAACGGTACTCAAACACGCACGGGAACGGGGAGGCGACATACTGATCTGCGGACCGAAGGGGCAGGTCCTTAAGGTCTATAAGGTAATGGCCTTTGACAAAGTATTCAGGACATTCAACGACGTCTACGAGGCTCTAAAGGCCGTCAAGGGAGAAGGATAAGGAGTGTCGGAAGCCAACTACAGGCTGTACAGGATCTTTGATGTACTGCACGGTGGATGCCTTTTAAAGGGTGATTCCCGTTTCCGCTGCGATGCCTACAGACGGGCAGCCCGGATACTCTCCGAATTCCCCGAGGACGTGGCCGGAATATACGAGTACGAAGGGGTTAAGGGTCTGCAGAAGGCCCTGCCGATCGGAAAAGCGATAGTTTACAGGATAGTTGAGTTCCTTGAGGACGGCAGGGTGGAGGAGTACGAGGAGATACTGAGGGAGTACGGAAAGGACGCCGTGGAGTTCGTAAAGGTCAGGGGGATAGGGCCGGCCACGGCCAGAACTCTGGTTGAGATGGGCATACGTACGTTTGACGATCTCCTGAAATTTTTGACCACTGAGGAGGCAAAGAAACTCTTTAAGAACCCGGAAAAGGTTTACGAAAACGTCCTGTTCTACCTGAAGTACCGCAACCATCTTTTAGCGCCGGAGGCCCGCATAATCGTAAAGGCCTTTGGGAGGCTCTTCCCTTCAGCCGTGGCAGTTGGGGGGTACAGGAGAGGGGAACCACTTCTGGAAATGCTGGACTTTGCCATATCCGAAAAGGACGCTTTCCGCCTTGCCCTCTCAGGGAGGTACGACCGCGGCCACTGGCTATGGGGAGGGGATCGCATACCCGTCCGGATCCACATATACACCCCCGAAGACATGGGAAGCGTTCTGGTCTACGCTACGGGTCCGGAAGGGCATATCCGTACCCTTGAGGAGATGGGGGGCGTTGAAGGTGCCACCGAGGAGGAGGTTTACGGACGGCTCGGCCTCCCGTTCATACACCCTTTCCAGAGGTGGGACGGGGAGGAGGTAAAGATGGCCCTGAGGGGCGAACTCCCCGATCCCGTACTTCCCGAAGACGTACCCGGGGATACCCACGTCCACACGACGTACTCCGACGGGAGTATGAGACCTGAAGAGGCCGTACGGGCCGCCGTACGCAGAGGATACAACTTAGTGGCTCTTACGGATCACTCACCCTCATCGGGGGGTGGCCTGAACGAGTACCGTCTGGAGAAGAAGTATTCCGATATCCTGCGGCTCCGGGAGAAGTACCCCTACATCAGGATACTGTTCGGTACGGAGGTGGACATACTCCCGGACGGTTCTCTGGACTACCCGGACGAGGTACTGAGCCGTTTTGACTTCGTCATAGCCTCTGTACACGCGTGGAAAGATGGAGAGGACCTGACGGAGAGGATACTTAAGGCCCTTGAGAACCCTTACGTCCACGTCATAGGACACCCTACGGGGAGAGTGTTAAAGAAACGTCCGGCCTACAGAGTAGACCTCTACAGGGTGTTCCGCAGAGCAGAGGAACTGGGCAAGGCCCTTGAGGTTAATGCCAACCCCCGGCGCGTAGATCTCTCCGGAAATCTCCTGCTCGCCGGAGAGTACCGGGGGAAGGTCTTCATCGGTACGGACGCCCACAGGGAGTGGGACATGGATTACCTGTACCTCGGATGCGCCCAGATAAGTAGGGCGAGAATGCACCGCGATCGCGTGGGGAACCTCTCCTTGTAGGCTGACATATTTCAGGCGTATAATTCGTACTATGATAGGGATTCTACTATCACAGAGTCTGTACGGGCCGGAAGGCACGGCTTGGCCTCAGTATAGGCACGATTACAGGCGTACGGGCTTTTACAGGTGGCCAGCCCAGTGCGCCTCCATAACCAGGATGTGGGACGTCGTTCACGGCACCATAGACGAGAGCATAATCGGCATGTACGCTAACGGGGACGACGCCGTTGATATCATCGGCGCTCAGCAATCGTCTTCAGCTTACGGTGTGATGGCGCTTGACGTAATAACGAGAGATACGCTATGGGAGAACAGGGGGGATTACTTCACCTCTCCCGGCATAGCCTCCGTGGCGGCGTCGGACGCCTTCGTTTTCGCCAACGGATACTACTACTTCAAGGTAATAGATATAACCAACGGTGCTACAGTGTACCAGTACGATAAACCCGACGGCCGTGATCCATCCCCCGCCATAGCAGACGTGGACCTGGACGGATGCCCCGAGGTTTATACCTCTTTCGGAAACCAGGCCGTTTCGGTTGACGGATGTGCTACCACCTACACCACCCACTGGACGTACACCCTCCCGGCAAACGCCTACGCTCCAGCCCTCGGAGACGTGGACGGGGACGGTTATATGGAGGTGGTATACCCCCTGAGCAACGGGCAGATATACGTACTGGACGCCGGTACGGGTACCCTTCACAGCTCCTTCTCCGCCGGAGTACCCTCGTCCATAGACATATGGCCGGATTACACCGTGGCCCTCGGAGACGTGGACGGGGACGGTAGCGACGAGGTCGTCGTCCCCACGTCAACGTCCGTTTCGGTTTACGAATATAGAGGCTCCTTCCTCGGATGGGTGCAGCTGTGGACGGTGGCCGGATACTCTAACGGTTCCCCCGTGGCCCTCGCCAACTACGATGGCGACAGCTGGGACGACGTCTGGGTGATACACGACGGGGAGCTTTACATATACAAGGGTACGGACGGTTCACTGCTCGGAAATACGAGCGGTTTCGGTGTGAACGGTAACGAAGGGACCGGTTATCCGCCCACGCTCGTTGACCTGACCGGGGACAGGTTCCCCGACGTCCTCGCCCCCGTTGGCGACTACAACGTGGGTCTGGTTGACGGTTTGAGCCTCACCCTCCTCGGCACGTACGGAACCACCCCCTACTCCATAACGTCGGAGGTTATAGTCCTCAAACTGTCCGGATCCCTCGCCTTCGCCGTAGGAGACTACTCCTGCCATATAGTCGTATGGGGTACGTGTCCCCTCGCTTACGACGATCCTACGGACGTATCCGAGGTCAGGAACACGGGTTCTTCTCTCCGCATAGAGAGGGATGCCGTACTGGTATCCTCCGAGGTGGGAGACGTCCTGAAAGTTTACGACCCTACGGGTAGAGCCGTACTCAGGACTTACGTAAAGGGAAGCAGGAGGGTTGACCTCTCCCACCTTCCGGAGGGCGTCTACATCGTCCGCTTTGCCAGCAAGAGCGTGAGGTTCGTAAAGAGGTAAACCGCAGGGGGGCGAACGCCCCCCTTTATCATTTTCACTCCATGGAGGGTTTTTTTCTTGTGGATAAGCCGGAGGGGTGGACCTCCCGGAAGGCCATGAACGTCATCCAGAGGCGCCTGAAGGTGAGAGGGGGGTACGAGGGAACCCTTGACCCCTTCGCCAGCGGTCTGCTTCTCGTTGGTGTGGGCAGGGCGACCCGCTTCTTCCAGTTCTTCCGCCCCCTCCTGAAGGAGTACGAAGCCGTCCTCAAACTCGGTGAGGAGACGGATACCCTTGACCCGGAGGGAGAAGTAATAAAAACCTCCCCCGTCCCGGAGTTAACCGTTGAAAAGGTGGAAGGGGTCGTAAGGAAGTTTATCGGTAATATTGAACAGGTTCCTCCGAAGTTCTCGGCCCTCAAACTGAAGGGGAAGCGGGCGTACGACCTCGCCCGCCGGGGGGAGGAGATAGAGTTAAAACCCCGCAAGGTTTACGTTGAGAGTGTTAACGTCCTTTCGGTTGAGGGGGACAGGATCCGTTTCAGGTGCAGGGTGGGAAGCGGTACGTACGTCAGGGCGTTGGGCCGGGACATAGCCCACGAACTTGGAACTGTGGGGTACTTAACCTTCCTGCGGAGGCTCTCCATAGGGAACTTCCACGTGAAGGATGCCCGACACCCGGAGGAGATAGGACGGGACGACCTGATACGGGTGAAGGACGCCCTGTACTGGATGGGAAAGGTTAACCTTGAGGGGAGAGATGCCAGACTCTTTTTGAACGGCGGAAGGATAAGGGTTGACCTTGATGAGGGACACTACAGGGTGTACGTTGACGGCAGGTTCGTGGGTGTCGGAAGGGTAAACGGAGGTATTTTAAAACCGGAGAGGTTGATGCCGGTGTCATAGTACGTCCGACAGGTCGGTCATATCCCGTACGGTTACGGTCTCCATACCGTCAAACTTCTCCTCCGTAGGGGCATACACCCTCCTGAAGCCAAGTCTCCTCGCCTCGGCGACCCTGAGAGGAAGGTCCGGAGGCGCCCTGAACTCCCCGGATAGGGATACCTCTCCCACGAATACACCGGCGTTATCCACGGGAAAGTTCCGGACGGAGGAGAGGAGAGAAATTGCCACGGCCATGTCGGCGTAAGGTTCGTCTATGCGGATGCCACCGCTCACGTTGAGGTAGACGTCCCTCTTGCCGAGTTTGACGTCCAGCCTCTTCTCCATGAGGGCGAGTACTATGGCCAGCCTCTTATGGTCGTAGCCGATGCTGTAGCGGACGGGAACGGGGTAGTAGGAGTAATGGACAAGGGACTGGATCTCCACGACGAGCCTCACACTCCCGCGAGTTATCACACCGTAGGATACCCCGACACGGGAAGCCTTACCGGGCGACGCGAAGAATAGGGAAGGGTCCCCTATAGGGACAAGACCCCTTTCGGTCATCTGAAAGAAGGCGACCTCGTCCGTGGGGCCAAACCGGTTCTTATGCGCCCTCAGGAGTCTGAGGGGTGAACCCTTCTCCCCCTCAAGGTAGAGTACGACGTCCACTATATGTTCAAGGGCCTTCGGCCCGGCCACGTTCCCCGTCTTGGTGACGTGTCCCGACATCAGGACGGTTACGTTCCTCTCCTTCGCGAAGCGAAACAGCCTGTCGGCACAGAAACGTACCTGTGAAACGGACCCGGCGGGAGAGTTCAGATCTTCGGTGTAAACGGCCTGTATTGAATCTAACATCACGAGGTCCACGTCCTCCGGTACGGAGGAGAGCAGAGCATCCAGGTTCTCCCCCTCGGCCACCATAACGGAGTCGGAAGTGCCGAGTCTCTGGGCCCTATGTTTGACCTGAACAGAAGACTCCTCAGCCGATATGAGGAGGACCCTCTTACCCTTTTCGGCGAGGTTCCCCGCCACCTGAAGGAACAACGTTGACTTCCCTACGCCGGGATTTCCGGCCAGAAGTACCACGCTCCCGGATACCAGACCTCCCCCGAGGACCCGATCCAGATCCGGTATCCCCGTCGGAACCCTCACGAACCTTCCCTTTCCTATGTCGGAAAGTTTTACCACCGGTACACCTTTTCCCTTCTTTTTCCCCCTTTCCTTTCCCCCGACATCGGCCTTCAGGGTCCCCCACTCACCGCAGTTGGGACACCTTCCGAGGTACTTCACGCTCCTGTACCCGCACACGGAACAGACGTACACGATCCCTATTCTAAGGAGGAGACGGTCTCCCTGACCAGGGATTTAAGGTACTCGTGGAGTTCAAAGACGCCGTCGCCTACGTTCACGGCCGTGCATCTTTTCTCCCGCATCACCCTGAGGACGTCAAGGACGGTGGGAGAGGGGGATTCGCACGTACACTCCCCTTTCCCCTTACGTACGTACTTTGATGCCGGCTCGTAGAGGGAGGATATGGCTTTGCCGGCAAACCTAAGATCCTCATCGCTCACCCTGCCCCTCAGGTAGGCCATTATCATGTCCACAACCTCCTCCCGGCTGTATCTGGACTGCAGTATCCTCTCTGCGACGAAGGTTATGAGGAGGACCCTGGATAGGTAATAGAAGAAAACGAAAGGATAGAGTTCCAGTTTGAAGACGAGATCAAGGTGAGTTATGGCGGCCAGTTTGGGTATGAAGTCTCCGACTACTGCGAAAAGTACGGCCGCGATAATACCGGACCAGACTATGGCACCGGGAAAGTTGTGGAGTAGGTTGTACAGGGATATGGATCCGAAGACGAGGGCCACCGTGTTCCAGAAGAGGACGGTCGCCAGTACACCCGTGCGGTCGTGGAGTAGGCTGTCCAGTTTACCGGAGTTAAAGAAGGGAGCCTTCCTGACGTAGGCCATCTCAAACGACGACATAAGCATGGAAACCGCGAGGGACAGCAGAAGGGTAACGACGTGGATCATTCCCATCGGGCTATGTCGTCTATAACGTCAACCGGGGCAAGGAGAACCAGTACGTCCCCGTCGGTTATCTCCTCGTCGGGATCCGGAGGCGCGAAGAACCTCTCCTTCAGGTCAACTATCTCCCCCTTCTGGTCAAACACGGCCTCCTTCCTACGGATACCTATCACCAGAACGTTGTACCTCCGTCTCAGGTCCAGCTCCCTTATCCTCTTACCCACGAAGCTCTTAGGCGCTCTGACTTCAACTATGGCGTGTTCCTCGCTTATGTTGAACCTGTCGGCAAGGGTAGGGTAAGATATGAGATCCGCAACGTGAAGGGCGGAGTCCCTCTCCGGCTGCACCACCCTCTGGACACCTATCCGGTTGAGGATCCGGGCGTGTTTTTCGTCCTCGGCCTTGGCGATTATGTTCTTCGCCCCGAGATCCATCAGGCTAATACACACCAGGACGCTGGCCTCCACGTCGTCCCCTATGGCCACCACCACGGCGTCCATATCCTGAACCCCCAGGCTGCGGAGGACGGTGTCGTCCGTTGCGTCCGCCACTATGGCGGTGTCCGTTTTGCCAACGAACTTCTGGACGAGCCTCTCGTCCTTATCTATAACGACCACCTCGTGTCCTCTCTCTATGAGGGTCTCGGCGAGGGAGCTGCCGAACCTTCCGAGACCTATTACCGTTACCTGCATCAGACCAGAACCTCCTCCTCGGCGTACCTGTACGGAAGGGGCGCCATCCTTATGAGAGAGGCGGCGAAGACGATGTATCCGGCCCTCCCTATGATCATGGCCAGCATCGTCAGTATTCTACCGGCGACGGAGAAGTCTGCGACCAGACTTACGTTGGCCTTCGTCAGGCTGCCCGTGGACAGGCCCACGGTTCCGAAGGCTGAGACTACCTCAAAGAGGAAGTTCAAAAAACCTACCCTGTGTACAACATCCCTCTCCGTCAGGGATAGGAGAAGTACCCACACCCACAGAACGGCTATGGCGAGGATGAAGGTCTGGAACGCCTTTATTACCGTGTCCTGCGGTATAGTCCTGCGGAACACGAAAACGTCTCTTCTACCCTGAAGGGTGTTGATCAACCATATCAGTATTATGAAGGTCGTAACTGTTTTGATCCCTCCGGCCGTACCTCCGGGACTGCCACCTACGAACATGAGGGTTGTGGTCAGTAGTTTTCCGAAGGGGGATAGGGAGGCGTAATCCACGGTGTTAAAACCCGCAGTTCTCGGCGTAACGGCCGCAAACAGGGCTTCCCATACCTTCCCCTGTGTGGAAGGCTCCAGTATAAGGAAGAGAACAAAACCTCCAAGGATCAGAACGGCGGTGGCCATAAACACGATGCGGTCGTGCAGGTCAAATCGGCTTACGCTTCCGATAGCGCGGTTATATACGTCCATCCAGACCTTGAAACCTATCCCCCCTATCACTATAAGGGAAACGATAACCACGTTTACAACGGGATTCCCGGCGTAGTCCATCAGACTGTTTGAGAAGGTTGAGAAGCCGGCGTTGTTCAGAGCGCTTATACTGTGAAACAGCGCGTGGCCGAAACCCACAACGGGGCCGTATCTCAGGCCAAAGACCATCCAGAGGGGGACGAGGGCGACCACCTCTATAAGAACGGCCACGAGAACGACCTTCCGCGCTACGCCCAGAATACCGGAGAGGGTGGAGGACCCAAGGCTCATCGCTAACATCCTCCGGGCGTGGAGGGAACCTTTGGAGCCGATCGCTGCGAAGAGTATCGCCCCGAGGGTCATGTAACCGAGGCCACCGATCTGTATCAGTAGGGCGATGACCAGCTTTCCCCAGAAGGTCCACGCCGTGGCCGTATCAACCACTATCAGCCCCGTAACACACACGGCGGACGTGGCCGTAAACAGGGCATCAAGAAGGGAGACTCCACCCGTATGCATAGGGGGGAGATAGAGCAGAACCCCTCCAATTGCCGATACTATAAAGTAACCCAGAAACAGGGCCGCTGCTGGGGGGAGTCTCCTCAATTATTTGGGCAGCTCCGAAAGGGAGTCCACTTCAACGGTGTCGGCCGTCCGGGCCATGTGTACGGCTATGGCCAGCCCAATCGCTACCTCAACGGCGGCTATGATCAGGATCATGAGGACCAGGAAGTGTCCCTGAACCCCCTGCTCCCCGAACATCTGGGATGCCCCAACTATGGCGAGGTTGGAGGAGTTTAGCATGAGCTCAAGGCTCATGAGGATTACGATGAAGTTCTTCCTGAAAAGGACTCCAAACAGCCCTATGGCAAACATTATGAGAGCCAGAGAGATTACGAATACCGGTGTCATTTCTCTTCCTCCCTGTAAAGTTTTACGATGGCTATTGCGGTGACCACGCCCACCAGAAGCAGGAAGGAGGACAGCTCAAAGGCGAACAGGCCGTCGGTGAGCATGTACTGGCCTATATCCTTTGCCGTAACGTACGCCATGTAGAAGCCGTTCATCGGATATATGAAGAGGGCCGAGACCCCAACTACGGCGAATACGACGGCCAAGGCCACGGCGATAACCCCTTTGAGGGAGGAGTCGCGGTCGGCGAGGGGCCTGCGCAGGTGAAGGAGGAGGATAACGAACAGGAAGAAGACGATTATACCACCGGCGTACACTATAACCTGAAGGAGGGAGAGTACGGGGGACTGCAGGAGCATGTACATACCCGCTATGGATAAGAAGTTCAAAAGCAGTCCCATAGCCCCGTAGAAGGGGTTGGGGTTGAGTACCACCGTGAAGGCCCCTATTATGGCCAGTAAAGCAAAAAACCACATCAGGACTTCCGTCATGGATGGATATTCTACTCCCGTTTTGTGTCCGATATGGCTACGATATTAAAACGGACGTGGCTGAGGTCTGTATTATGCTGATAAGGTGATCTTCACTTTGGGATCTTAAAGTTTCTCCGGAAGCGATTTAGGCCTCACAACCTTTCACACATCGGTTATCTGCTTCGCTACACGGCCAGTATGACCACCTGCACGCATATCGGTTCACCCTTTAAATATGACCTTATGTTGCTTTTTGTTTATCTCTTCGCCGATCTTGACGAGAGCAAACAGATGGACAGCATACTTAAGGCCGTAGGTGCAGTGAAATACGAGTACGGAGGCTGGGAGATAGCCAACTTTGATACTTTACCCTTGAGTGATAGCATACCCGTACCCGACGGCGAGTACAGGATCGTAGATGACTACAAGGCCCTGCATCTAAAGGGGGTGTGGGAGTACAAAGATAAGAGCTGGAGAACGGAACTTCTTATGCCCGGTATGGCATCTGATCTCAGAGGCTATCCCCTTGACCTTCTTGACTGGGGTAGGTATCTCGTCTTTTATATCAGGGGGAAGGGAAGATACAACATATGGGGATTGGTAGTCTATAGGCGCTACTGCAGAGGCTTCATAGTGCGAAACCAAATTCTTGACACATCGTGGATAGAAATACGGATAGACCTTGATACCTTAAAAGAGGTGTTTGATGTTTATAATCCCCCTGGGTGGATATGGAACGAGGGAGGCTCCCCGGCCTGCTGGGCATGGGGGAAGGACGGTAAGAAAAGTGGCTTTGTTCCCATGAGATGGGCTATTATACCCCTTGCTGACACCTTTGGAACCTACGAATACGAGATAGAGCTAAGCCCGATATATCTCGTGAGGTAGGAGGTGAAACGTGCTGCCGTTAGTGGTCTCCTTCTTCGCTATACGCACAGTTAATTTTGATCACTTGCATGTATATCCATGTATATCAATTCAATCTTAAAATTTAACCTTATGTTCATATATCTTCTGTCGCAAACGGTTGAGCTGGAAGGTAGCTGGTGGGCGGCTCTGCCCCTGAAGAGGGA
>WFXS01000055.1 GCA_015490465.1 Caldifarciminota bacterium | reverse complement strand
ATATGCTCAAGGGTGAGAGACCCAGCGACTACGAGACCAGGGTGATGGACGTCGCCCTCATCCTCCACGCGGACCACGGTATGAACGCCTCCACCTTTACCACCATGGTGATAGCCTCCACACTCTCCGACATGTACTCCGCCATCACGGGCGGTGTAGCCGCTCTCAAGGGACCCCTCCACGGTGGGGCCAACGAGAGGGTTCTGAAGATGCTCAAGGAGATCGGCTCCCCGGAGAACGCCGAGAAGTACATCCTTGACAAGCTCGCTAGGAAGGAGAGGATAATGGGCTTCGGCCACAGGGTCTACAAGGCCTACGATCCTCGCGCCCGCATCCTCAAGAAGTTCGCCGAGGAGCTGACCAAGAAGAGCGAGTTCTATCAGACCGCCGTCAAGGTTGAGGAGATCATGATCCGGGAGAAGAGTCAGAAGGGCATCTTCCCGAACGTGGACTTCTACTCCGGCCTCGTTTACAACGCCCTCGGCATAGATACCGACCTCTTTACCCCCATCTTCGCCATAGCCCGCGTTGCCGGGTGGACGGCCCACGTCCTTGAGTACCTTGAGGACAATCGCATCTTCAGGCCTCGCGCCATATACAAGGGCGAGATAGACAAGAAGTACGTTCCCATAGACGAGAGGTAAGGAAAAATCCTCAACGTACGGAGGGGGTGAATACCCCCTCCTTTTTATTCTTCACCCCGTAGTTCCTTAAATACGCCCACACATCCGAGATCGCTCCTCTCCATCTCAACGCCGAAGGAAGTCAGGTTCTGCCTTCCTATACCCTTCCCGTCTATATCGTGACACTCGGAACACCTGTTTTCCCTGAACCACCTCCGGGCCTCAAGGGAAGCACTGTGAGACTTTATCTTGGTGAGCAGGGATATACATCCATACCCCTTCCGGGCTGCCTCTTTCCCGTATTCCGTGTACTCCTTCAGCCCCGGATAGACGTGACAGTTCTTACATCCGTACTTCTGGAAGACCTCAAGGGCGGAGAGGGGATGTTTGACGCTTTTTGCCCGTTTTTCCCCATCCTTCCTGACCGAAACGCAGGAAAGTAGCAATATAATGGGGGCAATAAGGACGATGCGCATCATGATGCAATTTTAAAGCGGTACGGCTCGGAAATTCCACGGGTGTAAGGATAGAAGCGACCGTATAATAGCCTCCTTATGTTAGGTCTGGCACTTTTGGTTATAGGCTACGGTCCCTCCGACTTCACCCTGCAAGGGGGCAGGAGGACCATAAACGCGCTCGGCCCCAACTACTACAACGGGGCCTATCAGGGCGACTTCGGTTTCGTCCTGAACTTCTTCAGCATTAACGGATTTATAAACTCCAACGTTACGTACGAGGACGTATCCGCCGGTACAGAGCAGTATCAGGACGGTTTCTATTCCCTTAGGGACAGGTTCGGCCTGGGTATAGGGTTCAAGTACCTTGAGCTGGCCGTAGGTGGTTCTTACTTCTTTGAGGCGTGGGACAAGGTGGCCTACTCCGGCAGGAAGTACGCCGACAACGTCCACTCCCACGGCCCCGGAGACGCCTACGCCGGTGGTAAGATCATGCTTCCCTTCCACGGTGAGAAGATGTCCGTGAGTGTGGGCGGATCCTTCATCTACACCTTCCCCAGGATATTTGATATCCAGATAGCCCATGAGAGAGATCTCACGAAGGACAACTACGTATCCGATTCCCGTGGCTGGTACCAGAAGGGCGGAGTGTTCCGCACCTTCACCTACGGTGGTCCCAGCTGGGACGCCCGTTTCCTCTTTACCTTCCTTCCCAACAACAAGTACATAGAGTTCAACGTGAACGTAGGGTACTCCCCCCGCAACCCCGACGACAACGAGGACGACGTTACTATCATAGGGTCCTCCCTGCTCTTTCACCTTCAGTCCTTCCATCCCTTCTTTGAGATCGTGCTTGAGGACTGGAAGAACGGACACGATACCTACGGGGATGCTCCCCTCTACCTCACGGGCGGCTTCAACATAGAGACCGGTACGGGTGTGATGTGGTCCTTCGGTATAGAGAAGCTCCTGTGGTACGACGGCTCCACCATAAGGTCGGAGAGGCAGGGAGCTCCCAAACTTGATGAGTACGTCAAGTACGACCCCGACGCACCCCCGGATCATAACGTGAACATCCTCACCAGACCCAACTGGTGGTTCATAACCTGGAACCCTCAGGTCGGGGCATGGCTCGCACTCAGCTACACCTTCGTACCTCCCTACGAGAAGAAACCTGAGAAGAAGAAGCCCGAGGTCAAGCCCACGTACATAGCAGGTGTGGTGATGGACGCCCGTACCCAGAAGATGGTGGGCGGAGCGAAGGTCATCCTGAAGGAGAAGGACATATCCGTAATAACGGGAGACGACGGAGCCTACAAGTTTGAGAACCTTGAGCCGGGTTCCTACACCGTGATGGTTCAGGCTCAGGGGTACGCTCCCCAGAGCGCCGTGGTAAACCTTGAGCCGGGTAAACCCGCCATAAAGAACTTTGAACTCAAACCTGCTCAAACCTACGCCATAATTGGTGTGGTCTACGATAAGGAGAGCAACACGCCCATAGGCGGTGCCAAGGTTATAATCAAGGAAACTGGGGACTCCGTAATTACTCAGGACGACGGTGCCTACAGGTTCTCCAACGTCCTGCCCGGCACCTATACCCTGATATTCACGGCCCCCGGATACAGGGGCTACACGGCCGTGGTCGCCGTTGAAGGCGGAACGGTGACCAAAGACGCCTATCTGGCAAAGGCCGAACAGCCGAAGAAGGTCCAGAAGGTAGAGAAGCCCAAGATAGGAGCCATAACGGGCGTGGTCACCGACGCTAAGAGCGGCGCGCCCCTCTCCGGTGTCCAGATAATCCTTAAGGAGAAAAACCTGACCCATACGACGGATCAGACGGGGGCATTCCGGTTTGATAGCCTTCCTGAAGGTACCTACACCGTATCCTTCAACAGAGCCGGTTACGTCCCCCGTACGGAGATCGTAAACGTCAAGGCCGGTTCTCCCACCGTGTTCAACGTGTCCCTCGCTCCCGTTGAGAAGAACGTGGGTACGCTCTTAGGCAAGGTCATAGACAAGGAAACCGGTAACCCCATAGCCGGTGCCGTGATCTCGGTTGAGGGTGTGGGTTCCGCCCAGACGGATCAGAGCGGTTTGTACCGCCTTGAGAACGTACCCGTGGGTGCGAAGACCGTTAAGGTGGCCGCCCCCGGATACAAGGAGGTCGCCGAGGTCATGAAGATCGCAAAGGGCGACAACGTCAAGAACTTCGCCCTTGAGCCTATGGTTGTTAAGGGATCCATCGTAATAAGCGTCGTTGACAAGGACAACAAGAAACCCATAGCGAACGCCACCATCACCTTCCTCACGGGCAACTTCGGCCCTTACACCACGGATGCCAACGGGGTGGTTACGGTTAAGGATATACCCGCCGGGACCTACACTATAAAGGTAACGGCCGGCAAGTACGCCCCCCAGCAGAAGACCGTGGTCGTTGAGAAGAACCGCACCAAAGAGGTCACATTTGAGCTGGTGAAGAAGGGAACGGAGATCACCTTCCGTAACATCTACTTTGACGTGAACAAGGCCACCCTGAGACCCGACGCCGAACCCGCCCTCAAGCAGATCTGCCAGTTCCTCAAGGAGAACCCCACGGTGATAGTGGAGATTCAGGGCCATACCGACGAGCGTGGATCCGCAGCCTATAACCTGAGACTCTCTCAGGCCCGTGCCGAGTCCGTACGTCAGTGGCTCATAAACAACGGTTGCGCCACGCCCGACCGCCTCGTTGCCAAGGGGTACGGTGAGAGCATGCCCGTTATAAAGAACGCTAAGACCGAAGCCGAACATCAGCTCAACCGCCGCGTTGTGATAAAGGTTCTGGGCGAGAAGAAGTAATCCGAACCGGTTACGGATGGAGGGGCGGGGGTAAATCCCCCGCCCTTTTGTTCTGTACTGAAGTGGCCGCCGTAAAATATTCGGTCTATGGTATGGATGATCCTGGCACAGAACGGCGATGCCGACTTCGGTATCGTTGAGGAGGTCAAGGGGAAGAGGGCGAAGTTCTACACCCTTGAGGGGATAATGGGGCTGTGGTGGGGAAAGGACAGGCAGTACTACAGGGGGGATCTGGCCTTTCAGATGCAGTACGACGAGGGTTTCTACGGCAGGTTTTCCATAGTATCCTTCAACGAGTACGCGCCCTCCTTCCCGGTGGGTATAAAGGAGCTGTACGTTGAGAAGGCCTTTGATAACGGTCTGGACATCAAGTTCGGTCTGGGACCCATATACTGGGAAAACGGCGTCCTTTTCGGGGATTACGTAGGGGGCAACCCCTTCTTTGAGGTGTTCTTCGGTAAGGAGATCTGGATAGACCTCCTGCTGTACAGGGTAAACTCCAACCTCGGGGCGGGCCTCAGGGGAGCGTTTGACCTTGGCAACTTCGGACTTACGGTGTACGGCGTCTACGATACCGCCCGAATGGGGTACGTCGGCCTATCCGTCGGTCTGGATCTGCCCTTCTTGACGTTCTCGCTTGAGGCTACGGGTGAGAAGGACTCCTCCGAATACGAAGGGGCGTACCTGCTCTATACCTTCGTTCGTCCGGGGAAGTGGTTCGTCGGTTTGATGTCCTACTCCTTCACGTCCGGATTTGACAGGATAACCGCTCAGGGGCTGGATCTGGATCCGGATAGGTCCCCCTTCTTCGGGGTTTCCACACCTCTGACCTATAACATGCCCGGAATACCCTGGAGTAACCCCCAGAACACGTCCGCCGAAGTCCTGAGGTTCGGTTTCACCCACACCCTTAACGAGGACTGGAAGATGACTCCCATATTTGATCTGGGCGCTTACCAGTCCGTGGCCATGGATCTGCAAAATAACAACTCCCTCCTTGCCGACGTTCACCTCAGGTTTGACTGGACGGACACGTATTACGTGGGTCTTTCTGCTGGAGCAGTCGTACAGGATACGACCTTCTCCTGGGGTGTTGCGGTTTACACGGTGAAGAACTTCAGCTTCTGATGACCTTCGGAGAGGTACGGGAGTTTGACTTCTACCCGTTTTACGTGCGCCTTCGGGGCATAAAGATGCCCGTACCCCTCTCCGGCGTAGATACCCTCATCATGTCGGGGAGGATAGACGCTACCCCCTACCCCTCCACCATGCTCCGTGCCATACCCGAAGGGTACGTCCGTCTGCCCTACGGCCTGGCCCTCGGTCCTGAGGCCCTTGATCTGGTTCTGGTCTCCTCCGTTCCCCTGAGCGAAGTTGCATCCCTCGGAGTAATAAAGGGTTACGAGTTCGTCCTCCATCTCCTTGAGGACGTCCTCAGGAAAGGGTACGGCATAAACGTAAGGAGCCTGCGCATCTCCGTATTCTCCGACCTCGTTCCCGGCGTTGACGCTTACCTCCTCTACGGCGACATAGCCTTAAGGATGGACGGTAAGGCCTTCGGGTACACCTACAACATGGCCAGAGCCTACCACGAGGTGATGGGAAAGCCCGTGGACGTAGCCTTCTGGATAGCACGGGAGGATAAGGCTGGAGACGTTGAGAGTCAGGTGGGAAATTCCCTCGCCTACTGGATGCTACGCAGGGACGAAATCCTACTGCGATACGCCAGAGAGCGAAAGATACCATTTGAGACCCTGTACGCGCACACGGAATCCCTCCTCTTTCGGGTTTACGATTGAACTACCGTAGAATCCGCACTTATGCCCAGAGTACTGGTAGCAGGAAGCGCGGGGTTCATCGGTACCCACCTTACGGGGTACCTGCTTGATCTGGGATGGGAAGTGGTGGGGGTTGACAACTTCTCTACCGGGAAACCCGAAAACGTTGAGAGGTACAGACAACGTCCTAACTTTACCTTTTACGAAATGGACATAACTCAGGAGGTACCTGAAGGGGATTACGATTACATCGTTAACCTCGCATCTCCGGCCAGCCCGAAGAAGTACCTATCCCTCCCCGTAGATACGATGCTGGTCAACTCTATAGGCGTGAAGAACCTTCTGGATCTGGCGAAGGAAACGGGGGCAACTTTCCTCCTCGCCTCCACGTCCGAAGTCTACGGCGACCCCCTGGTACATCCCCAGCCCGAAGATTACTGGGGAAACGTCAACCCGGTCGGTCCGAGGAGCGTCTACGATGAGGGGAAGAGGTTTGCCGAGGCCATAACCATGGCCTATTATCGGTACGACAGGGTCCCCGTAAGGATAGCGAGGATATTCAACACCTACGGCCCCTTTATGGACGTGGCGGACGGTAGGATAATCCCCAACTTCGCATATCAGGCCCTTACGGGGCAGCCCCTCACCATATACGGGGATGGGAGTCAGACCCGCAGCTTCTGTTACGTTTCGGATATGGTGGAGGGACTTTTCAGACTGCTCACCTACGAAGGATTAGACGGCGAGGTGGTGAACCTGGGAAATCCGGACGAGAGGACGGTTCTGGACGTGGCCAGGCTGGTCGTTAAGATATACGGCGTACCGGAGAGCTTCACCTTCCTCCCCCTTCCTCAGGACGATCCGAAGAGAAGAAAACCCGACATAACAAAGGCGAAGAGGCTCCTGAAGTGGGAGCCGAAGGTACCCTTTGAAAAGGGCCTGCGCAGGACCCTTGAGTGGTATAAGGAGGTCGTAAATGTGGGATAGCATACCTTCCAGCATGCAGCCTTTCGTTTACGCCCTACTTTTCGTCTTCGGCTTCCTCCTTGGCAGTATCCCGTGGGCCTATATAGTGGCGAAGGTGGTAGGGGGTATAGATATCCGCAAGGTGGGGAGCGGGAACGTAGGTGCGACGAACGTCGCCCGCACTCTGGGCCTCAAGTGGGGCACCCTCGTCTTCGTTCTGGACGCCCTGAAGGGTTTTATACCTGTCATCGTCGTCCGCCTCCTCATACCCTACAACATAGAGCTGGCCATGGCCACGGCTCTGGCCCCGATTCTGGGTCACATGTTCACGCCCTTTCTCGGCTTCAAGGGGGGCAAGGGAGTGGCGACGGCGGTCGGTGCCTTCGCCGCCCTGACTCCTCTGGGTGTCCTGATCGGCTTCGTTGTTTGGATAACCGTCGTACTCACAACGGGATGGGTGTCCCTCGGTTCTCTACTCGGCTCCCTTGCCGTATTCCTGTGGGTTTTTCTCTTTGACCCCAACAGACACTCCCTGCCTTTCGTGGTCGTATCCGGTATAGTCGTCCTGTTCATCTGGATCAGACACTACGGGAACATAAAACGTCTCCTTTCGGGTAAAGAGCCGAAGATATGGGATAAGAAGGGAAAGCAACAGGAGGGAGAATGAGGCTCCTCCTCGTTCCCCTGATGCTCCTATCTGTGGGATGCTCCGACGTCAAAGTCGTTAAGGATGCGGTTTACGACCCCGACCTCATGGGGGTACCGGCACTACCCGGTGCGAAGGTGAAGGGGGCGATAGTGACGGAGTCGGAAGGGAACAGGGTGGTGACCTACGTACTGATAACGGGGGCCCCCTACGATTCGGTAGTTTCGTTTTACCTCAGGGAGGCTGACGGTACGGATAGCGTGGCGGCCGGTCAGCTCTACACCATAAGGAGGGGTACGGAACTCCTCATCCAGATAAAGGAGGAGGGGGATCACAGGGAGATAAACATCACGAGGGCCGTTCCTCTATCACGCTGACGGGTGAAGTTAAGACCGACACGGTTGTGGTAACGTTGAAGTGATGAATTGCCCTCTTTCCATTTTTCAGGTCCTTATCGGTTTCCGTTTAGAATACACGCCGTGCCGACCATACTGGTAACCAACGACGACGGCGTCCATGCCCCCGGCATAAAGGTCCTTGCGGATGTGGCCTCCGACTTCGGCGACGTTTGGGTCGTGGCCCCTACGGAGGAGATGAGCGCCGCCAGCCATAGCCTTACGATGCGCAGGAACATTCAGGTAACCCGCATAGATAGGCGTACGTACGCCGTCAGTGGGTCCCCGGTTGATTCCGTTCTCATAGCGCTGTTTGAGATACTCCCCGAGTGGCCGGACCTCGTCCTCTCAGGCGTGAACGCGGGGTACAACCTCGCCGAGGACGTCTTTTACTCCGGAACGGTCTCCGCAGCCCGTGAAGGGGCGCTCTACGGCGTCCCCTCCATAGCCCTATCCATGGAGAGGAAGGAGGAGATGCACTGGGATACGGCCGAGAAGGTTACCCGCGATATCCTTCTGGAGTTTGCCGGGAGGAGGGACTTCCGCCTGCTCTCCGTGAACTTCCCTTCGGTACCTTACGGTATGCTCCGGGGAAAGATGTGGACCTACCTCGGAAACCGTACGTACGAGAGGCCGGTCAGGAAAAACGGAGACGGCACCTACACCATAGGGGGGAAGCCAATATTCACCGTTAAGGAGGGGTCGGACATCTGGGCCGTCCTGAACCTGTACGTATCCGTCTCACCTCTGAGCCTGGACCTTACGGACTGGGACTACCTCAGACGTCTTACCCATAAATCCTGACTTACGAGGGTATAATTCCCGGTTTTGGGAAGGACGGTTGATTTTATCAGGAGGCACAGGAAAGTTATCGTAGTTTCGCACATACGCCCCGACGGCGACGCCGTGGGTAGCGTAACCGGTTTAACCAACTTTTTAAGGAACGTCGGGATAGAGGCCTATCCGGTCCTCAAGCACGGCGTCCCCACGGTCTTTTCCTTCGTCCCCGGAGCCGACGGGGTCCTAACGGAACTTCCGAAGGGGGACCTGTACGTCTTAGTTGATGCCAGCGATTGGGAGAGGACAGGGTTTGACAGACCAGATGCCCCCATAATCAGGTTTGACCATCACCTGACGGGGGAGAGGTATTCCGAACACGACCTCCTTGACGAGGAGGCACCGAGCGCCACGTCCCTCATACTCCGCTTCCTTCGGGAGTGGGACGAAGGTGCCATAGACCTGAGTGTAGCCCTTCCCCTATACACCGGGCTGTTGACGGATACGGGCAGCTTTAAGAACAGGGAGGGTACGAGGGCGTTTGAGGACGCCATATACCTCGTTGAGAGGGGTGTAAATCCCCGGAAGGTCGCCGAGCTCATATTCCGGGAGAAGCCCGTTAAGATGTACCAGCTCCTCTCCCTCGCCCTCAAGACCCTCAGCGTGGTTGAGGATGGGAAGGTGGCCTACATGGTCGTAAGGAGGGAGTTCTTTGAGAAGACGGGGGCTTCCCGTGAACACTCCGAAGGCTTCGTTGAGTACCCTCTATCCATCCGTGGGGTGATAGTGGCCATGAAGGTGGAGTGGGATCCCGAAGGCTACTGGAAGGTGGGTCTAAGGAGCAAGGACGGAGGGCCGAACGTCGCCGCCATAGCCGAGAAGTTCGGAGGTGGGGGCCATTACTTCTCCGCCGGTTGCCGTATATTCGGCGAGGAGGAGGAGGTGATTGAAGCGCTCCTCTCCGAGATAAGGAAACACCTGTACAGTAACGTTACCTGATATGGGCAAGTACCGGTTCGTGGATCGCCTGTCCATAATCGTTGAGGGAGGGAAGGGGGGAGACGGAGCCGTACACTTCCGCAGGGAGAAGTACATGCCGAAGGGAGGGCCGGACGGTGGGGACGGTGGAAGGG
>WFXS01000054.1 GCA_015490465.1 Caldifarciminota bacterium | reverse complement strand
TTCTGACCCATTACGAGGGTTATCCGTTTCAGGAAGACCTTCCTCCTCTCAAAGGGGTCGTATCCCAGTACCCTCACCTTTCCGGACGTCGGCTTTATGTGACCGACGAGCATCTTCAGGGTAGTGGTCTTACCCGCCCCGTTCGGACCGAGGAAACCCACCACCTCCCCCCGCTCAACCGTGAAACTTATCCCCTTTACCGCCTCTATATCCCTGTACTGGCGACGGAAGAAGTGCCGGAAAGTTGACAAAAAACCCTCACCCTTTACGGGTACACGGTAGACTTTTCTGAGGTTCTCTACCTCAATGACGGGCATCCGGAGGTCAGTCTTCCTCCATCATCTTCATGAGTTTCCTCCGGATCTTCCTCCACTTCATGGCCTCCTTCTTCTTACGGATCTCGGAGGGCTTTTCGTAGACGAGATGACGACGATAGTCGTTGAGTATACCCTCCCTGCCTACGAGCTTCTTGAACCTCCTCAACATGGACTCAAAGGTCTCGCCTTCCTGTTTCCTTACTCCTACCTTGGGCATAAGCGGGAATTATACGGACGAAGGCCTTAGCCTGCTAACGTGGTCGTTCATCGCAAGACCCAGTACGGTAAGGAAGAACCACTGAAAGTTGGGGTACAGGATCCCACCGCTGGTTATACCGCTCACGAGGACGAACACGAGGGACGCCCTGAGCAACCCGGAGTACGTACCCTTGCACGAGAGGGCGAAACGGATCACGTTAAAGAGCCAGATTGCAAATACGGTGAAACCGAGTACGCCCATGTCTATGAGGAAGACGAGGTAGGTGTTGTGGAGGTAAAGGCCTATGGGCTTTCCCGTGGTAATGAGGCCGAAGAACATTTCCAGAGGATGGAGGGAGAAGAATCTCCTGAAACCGTCCTGCCAGATGATCATCCTGCCGTTGAAGGAGTCGGGATCCGTACCCAGGCCGTGTTGTGAAAATCGGACCGATATTTCGGGATAAAAGATTACGAACCCTACCACTAAGATGCCAAGGAGGATAAGGAGTGGCAAACGGTTCCCCTTAGCTTCCTTTCGGAGGACGACCACCACGGAGGACAGAACCACGGAGATCCACAGGGCGCGGGTATACGTGAGATAGAAAAGGTAGACCACGATAAGGACGAGAACGAACTCAACGGGGTTGAACCTACGCCCCAGACGGTGGAGGAGGACGAGAAAGCCCGGAACGAGTTCAAAGCCGAAGGCCGTGGCGTCGTGGTAGGGTCCTTTCAGCCTCTCAAAGGCCCCCTCCTGAAAGCCGTCGGGGAGATAACCGAGGACGGAGAGGAGGCCGGTTATGGTCGGGAACAGGATGGAAAAGAGGAAGGCCAGCTCTATCCAGCGGGCGTTTTTCATATCAATTTCCCTCGCCATGAAGTAGAACCCCCATCCGGATAGGATGCGCAGGGCGAGGTCTATACCTCCTATGTTGGGAGAAAAGAGCAGCACGAAGGGGACGGGGGCGAGCAGCAGAAGATGGGCGACGTCAAGGTGGGTTATGGGGTTGCGGATAGCCCTCCTGAGTACGAGGAATACCCCCCATATGGCTATGGAGTAAACGGAGAACAGGTGGGTGAGCTTCAGGAAGGAGAACCTGACCGTGTACAGGGAATCCACTATCGGCTTGAAGACGATCAGTATCAGGTAGGAAAGGAAGGGGAGGAAAAGCGTGAGGACCATGATTATCACGAACACGGCCACACCCAGACCCCTTACGGGACCCATATAGAGGAGGATCAGGGTTATTAGCGCCCCCAGAAGCCCCCCGAAGAGCGACAGAGTTAAGGTTTCCATATCCCCCTTTCACTGACTATGGCATGAACGAGGTCGGGCGGCGTTATATCAAAGGCGTAGTAAAGGTAATCCTCCCCCGGTGCGTCCCATCTCCTCTCTATAACGATGTCCTCCGTGTAGGGGTTGGGATCAAACGTCGTACTTGGAGCAGCGACTACGAAGGGAACGCCGAAACGTTTGGCGGCGAGGGCTATGGATAGGGTCCCTATCTTGTTGAAGACGTACCCATCGGACGTGATGCGGTCGGCTCCCACCACGGCTATGTCCACCATCCCCCTCTCCATGAGGAAGGGTATGTGGTTGTCGGGGACCACGTTGTAGGGAATACCCTCAAGCCGCAGTTCGTAGGCCGTAAGTCTGGCCCCCTGCATGTACGGTGCAGTTTCCGGAGCGAAAACGTGTTCTACGAGGCCCCTCCTGTATGCCCACCTTATTATGCCGAGGGCCGTCCCCGGGTACATCGTAGCCCACATACCCGTGTTGCAGTACGTCAGAACCCTCATGGGACGGTTGAAGAACTGAAGTCCGTTCTCGGCTATGGCCTCGTTTATCCTCCTCTCCCTATCCTCAACCTTTTGGGCGAACTCAAGGAACTCCTCCGGGGACACCTCTCTTTCAACGAGGGGTAGGGCCTCCTCAAGGACGTTGTGGAGGTTGACGGCCGTTGGGCGGGAGTTTTTAAGGGCTTCCCAGCCCTCCCGAAGCCTCTTCGGATTCTTAAGGCTCTGGAGGTAGAGGCCGTAGGCGGCGACTATACCTATCATGGGGGCGCCCCTCACCACCATCTTCCTTATGAGTCGGGCGACCGCAAAGGAGTCTCTGGCCTTCCTGTAAATCACCTTTTTGGGCAGTACCCTCTGGTCAAGGACGTGGAGGGTGTTTTCCGAAAGGTAAAAGGGTTCAGGACCCTTCATCCATCCACCTCCAGAACCACCTTACCGAAGGGAGAGAAACTCTCAAGGAGCCTGTGGGCCTCCCGGGCCTGCTCAAGGGGAAGGACCTTATATACGACCGGACGGAGTTTCCTCTTTTCAACGAGGCGGACTACGTTGAAGAGTTCCCCCTTACTTCCCATCGTGGAGCCGATAAGGGAGACCTGTCGGTAAAATATGTGCCTCAGGTCTATCTGCGCCCTGTACCCGCTCGTGGCCCCGTACATGACTATCCTTCCTCCCCACTTCGTTACGTTTATGAGCCTCTGGGTATGCTCCTGACCGGTATGGTCTATCACGAGGTCAACCCTGCCGACCTTCTCCCTTATCACCTTCTCTATGTCCTCCTTACGCCAGTTTATTACGAGGTCAGCTCCCAGCTCGTAGGCCTTTTCAACCTTCCAGTCCGACCCTACGGTCGTAATTACGTAGGCGTTGAAGAGTTTGGCTATCTGTACCGCCGCACTCCCGACACCTCCTCCCCCGGACATCACGAGTACGGTTTCTCCCTGCTTTATCTGTCCCTTCGTCACCACCGCGTGCCACGCCGTGAGGAAGGTGAGCGGTACGGCCGCGGCCTCAACCCACGTAAGGCCCTCCGGATAGGGTAGTACGTTGGCGGAAGGTACCCTAACGTATTCGGCGTACCCGCCCCACACGTGTTCTCCGAGTATTTTGTACTCCTTACACAGGTTGTCCCTTCCGGATAGGCAGGCCTCACACACGCCGCAACTCGTTCCCGGATTTATAAGGACCTTCTGGCCGGGTTTTACGTTCTTCACGCCCGGTCCCACCTCCTCCACGACCCCGGCTATATCGCTGCCCAGAACGTGGGGCATGGGGAGGTTTTTGTATATACCTCTACGTACCCATACGTCCAGATGGTTCACGCTTACGGCCTTCACCCGGACCAGGACCTCGCAGGGTCCCGGCTTCGGTGTGAGAAGTTCCCCGTACTTTATTACCTCGGGTCCACCGAACTCTTCTATGTAGGCTGCCTTCATAGGTGAGATTTTAAACGGGAGATCCGGGGAAACCCGCCAGTAACTCCTTCATCCTTTCGTAGGCCTCCTCCCGGCTCACGACGATTAAAGGCTTCAAACTCCTCATGAACCTCCTCTGTCTGCGGGATAGGACCTTGTCCGCCTTCGCCTTCTTCCTTATGGCCGTCTCAAGGTCGTACTTCCCTTCAAGGTACTCTATGGCCTGCCTGTAGGCTATGACCTTCTTCCCCCACTCCCGAAAGCACGGGTACATCTCCAGAACCTTTCTCGTCTCCTCAATCAGGCCCTCTTCAAGGAACATCCTCCGCGCCCGCTCCTCTATGCGACGGTAGAGTACCTCCCTCGGCACGTCCACGTATACGAACACACCCCTGTACTTCGGTGTCTCCTTCTGTTTCCTCCACCACGATATGGGCTTTCCCGTGGCCAGCAGTATCTCAAGGGCCCGCGATATGCGGTAGAGGTCGTGGGGATGGACCTTTTCGGCCGTCTCCGGATCCCTCTCAGTCAGGATGCGGTATCCCTCACCGCTTTCGGCGAGAGCCTTAGCCCGTTCTCTTATCTCCTCCGGTATATCCGGCTGTGGGAAGAAGCCGAAGAAGAGCGCCCTGAGGTAGAGAACGCTGGCCCCCTCTAAGAATACGGGTCTCCCCTCCCTGAGGACCTCGTCTATCTCCCTTTCGGCCAGACGGGCCCACGCGTGGGCGGAGAACTCCTCGCAGGGTTTCAGAATATCCAGAAGCCTGTAAAGGTAGCGGTACTCTACCGGTGGTTTCGCCGTACCAACGTCAAGGTGCCTGTAGAGTTTCCTGCTGTCGGCGTTTACGACCACCGCCCCCATTTCCTCGGCAAGTTTTACGGCTATCTCGGTCTTTCCGCTCGCCGTGGGTCCGACGAGTACCGGAATCTCCCTCATGCCTTCAGCTCAAATCCGGGCGGGAAGTCAAGGGCGAGACGCCCGCCGAAGGTGTTAACTATGCCGTTGGCATGGATATTCACCACGTTTATGGCTATGTCTATGATCCTGTCCAGCTCTTCGTCGGTCAGGTCGTTGTCGGTTATGGAGTGCTTGTATATCAGGGTACCGTTCATGTAACCGAAGGCCCCTATGGGTATCTGGAGGTTTATCTGGAGGATTGCGAGGAGAACGTCCGTGTTTATGGGAAGTCCCACGACGGCGGGTGAGTTGAGGACGACGGCGTAGGGGAGTTTGTCAAGGCCGGTGGGTACTATGTGTACGGAGAAGAGGACGTCCCTCGCCACGAACTGGACGCCGAACATCTTACCGTTGTCCACCATCACGATGGGCGAAAGGCCCTTCCTGTTGAGGATGTCCAGAAGTAAACCTTTAAGGCGTTCAAGCATCCGGACTATTCTACGGATGCCATCTGACCACTTACGGCTACCTTACTGCTGCCCTATCCTCCGGGCCTTTTCCCTGTACTCCTTCGCCTTTGTGCTATCCCCTTTAGCCTCGTATACGTCCGCCATGTTACCGTACACGTAAGCGAGTTGCTTCGCCTTATCGCCGACGCTCTCTTTCAGGACCCTTTCGGCCTTCCGCAGGTATTCCAGAGCCTTAGAGTAGTTTATGCGGTCGTAGTAGAGCATGCCGAGGTTGTTGTATATCCGGGCGACCATCTCCCCCTTTCCCGCCGCTTTCAGAGCCTTACGGTAGTACTCCTCCGCCCTGTCGTACTCTCCGGCCCGGTGGTAGGCCATACCCATGCGGTTGTAGGCGTAGGCCTCGTAGAGGGTATCCCCGAACACTGGGCTGAAGTTATCAAGGGCGATCCGGTAGTATTTCAACGCCCCCGTGTAGTTCCCGGTCTCCAGATGGGCGAAGGCCAGCATGTCTGAGATCCTCCATACGTACTCCTTCTTCCTCTCCTCCGATAGATCCGTACCCCTGAGAACCTTCAGGACCCTGTTGTAGAGACTGTCCGCTTCCCCGTATTCCTTTTCTGCCGCCCTCTGAAAGGCCAACACCCCACACGATAGGAGTATTCCCGCTTCGTTCTTTACCTCCTCCGAGAGGGAGCAGGCCTCCTGCATCTTTCTGGCCGATCCCAAATCGTTTATCCTTTCGCCCGCAGAGTCCGAGAGCATACGTGCGTGAAGGATGTCCAGAACGTTACCCTTTCCCGTTTCCCCTGCGAGAAGCAAAGGAAACATCAGAACGATCGTAAAAACGCTAAACTTCCTCACTCCTGCTATTCTAAGGGGTACGGGCTGCCTAACCCAACTCTCCCTTCAGATGCTCGTACGCCTTCTTCACCTCCTCCACGGAGGCTTCGTCCTCAAGCGTGGTAACGTCCCCGAGTGGCTTGCCGAGGAAGACCGCCCTCAGGAGGCGGCGCATTATCTTTCCGGACCGGGTCTTGGGGAGTTTGGACACGAATACGACCTCCTTCGGTACGGCTATGGGGCTGAGGATCTCCCTCACGGTATCCTTTATCTCCTTCTTAAGGCCCTCCGAAGGCTCGTACCCCTCCTTCAGTACGACGAAGGCAACGGGTACCTCCCCCTTTACCTCGTCCGGCACGCCCACGACGGCGGCTTCGCTGACGGCCTCATGCTCCACGATGGCGGACTCTATCTCGTAGGTGCCGAGGCGGTGGCCGGCCACGTTCATAACCTCGTCCGCCCTTCCGAGGACCCAGATGTACCCGTCCTCGTCCATTATGGCGTAGTCTCCGGTGTAAAACCTGCCGGGGAACTTTTCCCAGTACGTCTTTATATACCTCTCGTCGTCCCCCCATACGGTCATGAGCATACCGGGCCAGGGTCGGGTAAGTACGAGGTATCCCCTCTCTCCCGGAGAGGCCTCACTGCCATCGGGTTTTACGACCGCCGCTTTCACGCCGGGTATGGGATAACCGTTCGTTCCGGGTTTCAGGGGTACGAGCTTCCAGCCGGGCGTGTGGGAGATCATAACGCCGCCCGTTTCCGTCATCCACCACGTTGAGCCGACGGGACACCTGCGCTTTCCCACCTTCTCAAAGTACCACCACCAGGCCTCCGGGTTTATAGGCTCACCGACGGAGTGGAGTACCCTGAGGGTGGAGAGGTCGTACTTCTCAACGTACTCGTCGGGGTACCTCATCAGGAGCCTTATGGCCGTCGGTGAGGTGTAGAATATGGTGACGCCGTACCTCTCCACTACGCTCCACCATATTCCGGGGTCGGGCCAGTTGGGAACGCCCTCGTACATTACACTGGTAAGTCCCTCCATGAAGGGGCCGAATACGATATAGGAGTGGCCGGTAATCCAGCCCACGTCCGCAGCACACCAGAAGACGTCGTCTTCCCTCGCGTCAAACACCCAGTTCAACGTGGCGTGAAGCAGGACGGCGTACCCACCCGTATCGTGGACTATTCCCTTGGGCTTACCTGTGGTCCCGGACGTGTAGAGGATGAAGAGGGTATGTTCCGATTCTACGGGTATGGGTTCAACGTACGTGTTGAGGGGTACGTCCCTGATGAAGTCTTCACCCGATACGTCTCCCTCCCTGAAGTTCCAGACCCCTTTGAGCCTCTCAAACACGAGGATGCTTTCAACGGGGGCCATCTCCGTGGCCTTTCGTACGTTCTCCTCAAGGAGGATCTTCTTCCCACGCCTGTAGTAGCCGTCTGCGGTTATGAGGTACCTCGCTCCACTGTCCTTTATGCGGTCGGCGAGGGCGTTGGCCGAAAATCCGGAGAAGACGACGGAGAATATTACACCGAGACGGGCCAGAGCCAGCATCACGGCCGGTAGTTCCGGTATCATGGGCATGTATATGGCCACCCTGTCCCCCTTCTTCAGTCCCCACTTGTTCTGAAAGGCGTAGGCGAGACGGTTGACGAGCCTATAGTACTCGTAATAGGTCAGGACCCTCTCCGTACCGTCCTCACCGAGCCAGTAGAGGGCGACCTTGTTCTTCCTGCCTTTCTTTACGTGGCGGTCAAGGGTGAGATAGGACATGTTAAGTTTGCCGTCGGTAAACCATTTGTAAAAGGGCGGATCTCCCTCTAATGCTCTGGTGGGTTTCACGAACCAGTCCAGATCCTGAGCCACCTCAAGCCAGAACTCCGGTGTTAAAGTTTCACTATGAGCCTTGAGGTACTCCTCAGGCTCAACGAATTCCCAGCCTTCAACTTTTACGTACTCTTTAAAAGGTAACGCTGTCATGGTTTTTAAATTTTACGGACGACCCTCCCGACCTCATGCAGAATTTCTGGAATTCTTTTCTTAACAGACTCTTCAGGCTGTCAGGATAACACCATCGCCACCATACTCAGGAACATGTAGGATGAGGCCAGTTTAAACAGGATAAAGGCCTTCCGATCGTCGGGCTTGCGTACGTTGAGAAGGGAGATTATGAAAAAGAATACGAAGGCGGACGTGAGTATGGCCATCGTGAGAATGCTGGCGTTCAAGAATAGGGCCGTTATCATCATGACAACGTAAGACAGTACCACGAAAACCGGAACGAGGTACATGGAGAACCGAACACCGTGGGTATTGGGAAGGACGGGAACACCGGCCCGAGCGTAATCTTCCCTGTACTTCACCTCAAAGGTTATGTTATGTATGGGTACCCACAGAAGTACGATAAGGGCGAGCAGTAGTCCGAGGGTGTCCACCCTGCCCGTAGACAGAACCCTCCCCCCCAGTATGGGCATGGCCCCGGCTATACCGCCCCAGAGTATGGACCAGGAGGTACGCCGTTTCGTCCACAGGGTATAAACGACCACGTTAAAAAAGAAACCGATCAGAGCGACTGTACCGTAGAGGGGACTGAGGGTAAAGGACCAGATCAGGCCGAGAAGAGAGATCAAAACGGCTACTGCGAGAACTTCCCCTCTCGGCACCCTGCCCGAAGGGATGGGCCTGTTCTTCGTCCTCTCCATGACGTAGTCTATGTCGTGGTCGTACCACATGTTGAATAACGTTGCTCCCCCTATCGTAAGGAGCATCGTACCCAAAAGGTGCAGGATCTTAACCGGATCCGGATTCCCGGCCGTAAGGTATCCCACCAGCCCCGTGAGCATGAGCATTAGGGTCTGGTAGGGTTTTATCATAACGAGGTAGTCTCTCAGGCGACTCATCTTATGGACCTCCAGAATAGGAGGATCAGCGTAAGTATGGACAGAGTGTAATGGGTGGTTACCATGGTGGGACTCAACATACTGTAGGCGGAGAGGGCGCCGAAGATACCGGTAAGGAGAATAAGTAGGGAGATAAGGGTAAACCACCTCTTGTTTTCCGCGCGGAAGATGAAATAGATGGATAGACCGAATATAACGTACCCTGTAAGCCTGTGAATCACCTGAAGCATTACGTCTCCCGTCCAGGGCTGCCCAAGACACAGGAAGATGTCCTGACCGCACGCGAATCCGGCCCGAGCTTTACGTACGGTGGTGCCGAGGAGGATCTGAAGGAATACCAGAACGAAGAGAATAACACTCAAACGCCCGTCGCGATCCCCCGCCCAGACGAGCTTATCCGGTGGGTTGTCCGCCCATTTCAGCATGAGGGTGGCGGCAAGTATGGTGAGAAGGGCAAAAAGGGCGTGGGATATTGAAACCCAGAAGGGCATCTTCAGAATCACCGTAAGTCCCCCTATAAAGATCTGGGCGACAAGGAATATAGCCAGCCATATGCCCGCCTCAAGCAGGAAAGTCCCCCTATAACGCCTGACAGCAAGGACTGTCGCCCCGGCGACGAATACGGAGGTTAAAGCCGCAAGCACCCTGTGGACGTACTCAAGCATCGCAAAGTTCTGTTCTGGAGGTAGAAGGCTACCGTAACAGAGAGGCCAGTCCGGACATCCAAGGCAGGCCCCGAGAGCGGCGGTAGCGCTCCCGAAGACCATAAGGACGACCATACTTATTAGCGTTCCCCAGAGTAAAAACTTCCTCATAACTAAGTCAGCAATTCTAAACCGGAGATATTATCCGGTCAGAAGATCCTCTACTGGGGAAGAAGAACGGGAACGATTTTTATCCTATTTTTGCCCATCAATGGGCATCTCCTTATTCCAATGGCCGATTGCATCGGGTATCCTGCGCAAGGATACGTTATGCGGAATCCATTTACTGATTGGCAAGGGCAAGTGATGATGGCGACTACAGGGTGGTAGATAACTACAGGCCTAACACTCTCCTTCTTCGCTATACGCACAGTTAATTTTGATCACTTGTATGCATATCAGTTCACCTTAAAATTTAACCTTATGTTCATATATCTTCTGTCGCAAACGGTTGAGCTGGAAGGTAGCTGGTGGGCGGCTCTGCCCCTGAAGAGGGACACCCTGATACTGCCAGACGACAGCGTACCTAAGGAGAAGGACGCAAAAATCGTCATAAAGGCCTACCAGAGGTTCTGGTTCGCCTATCCCAAGCACAGGTCGTACTCAGGTGCTACGTTAAAAGTTAAAAGCCGGGAGAAAAAGTATAGAATCCACGGACGAGGAGACAAAAAGGAAATACGAAGCGATGGGATACAGATTTTCCCACAGGAGCCGAAATGGAGACAAGTACTACGACCTTTATTACTACCCGATACCCAAGGTTGACAGTCTCATAGTCTATGTCAGAAGCAAGGAGAAGTACTGTAGCCTCATTATGAGCGCAGATATACGTATGGTTGATGATACAGGTGGAGTGATAGAAGGCGCAGGGTGGAAGGTTGTAAAGGTGACTATAAGACAGCCTAACACTTGGACAAGAGGAATCGTATACCTTCCCGACGTACTCGTGCCTGCCGATGAAGTATACCTCCACGAAAGGGTTTATGGGCTGAGGTTCTCCATCGGTCCCGACAAAGGCTCAACTGACTCCTGCGCCACGTTTGAGGTAGGGCCGATATATTTGAAGTAGGAGGTGAAATTATGCTAACACTTCTGCTCTCTCTTGATCCTCCCTTCCTGAGCGAAGTTCAGATAGGAGAGTCAGGATACAGGAACATAGAACCTCATGTGGCAGTTAACGGCAATAGTGTGATGGTTGCATGGATGAAAGCGGATATTTACGGTAATACAACAGTTTATTACAGGTACAGTAGCGATGGGGGGAGTACTTGGAGCCCCCCTCAGAGGTTATCTAACAGATGTAATGGGGGAGTATATGGGTTTTGAGTACGACAGCGACCGTCTCTTAGGCGTATGGGGAGGGGACAGGCGGGAGCCGAGGCGTATGGTGTACTTCAGTGC
>WFXS01000053.1 GCA_015490465.1 Caldifarciminota bacterium | reverse complement strand
TCTCCGACGAGGGTGGTCTATGGATGAGCGGAGCGTTTTTGAAGAGTGGGGACCGGGACAACTACAAGCTGATGATCGGCAGCGCCGTGGCCGTTGATGATGTGGTATCTCCTCTGCTCAGGGAATTCGGGTACCGCACCGAACTACACTTTCCGAACGACATCTTCGTTAACGGGCATAAACTGTGCGGTATCCTCGTGGAGGAGAAGGAAGGGTACGTGATCGTGGGTATAGGGTTAAACGTGAATCAGGATGAACCCCCCATCCCCACCGCAACCACCCTCAAGGTCCTGACGGGTAGGGAGTACGACCTTGACTCCCTCGCCGGGGAGATAGCAGAAGGGGTAAAGAGGGTTTACGGTATGCCCTTTGAGGAGGTTTTCCGTATATGGAGGGAGAGGCTCGCGACCGTGGGGAGGTGCGTATCCGTATGGGTCGCCGGGGGTGGGGAGGTAAAGGGCAGGCTGGTGGATGTACATCCGGATATGGTTCTGGAGATTGAGAGGGACGGTGAAAAGCTGTACGTACCCGCCGAGTACGTCCTCAGCATAAGCGAGATGTGACCCGATAACGACCGTACAATCTGCCCTTGTTCTGGACGGTAAACCCCGGATGGTTCTACGCTGCCCTTGGGGGATTCTTCGCCACCGTGATCCTCCATACCGTGGCGAGTCGGTTCGCCCCTAAGGTACCCTTCTCGTGGATAGGTATGCTTACGGCTGGGAGGGTATCGGGTGTACTGCTTCTACGGATAAGGGATATCCTCGTCGTCCTCCTTCGCTCCCTTCTCATCTTCCTTATCCTTCTCTATCCCGCAAAGCCTTTCCTGTACAACGGTAAACCTCCAGCAGAGATATGGGTGAAGGACGTCCCCTCTGCCACCGTAAGAACGATAAGGGAGACGTGGGGGAAGTTCGCAAGAGTACGCTTTACCCCTAACCCGGAACCGAAAGGGAAGGTGGCCCTTGTAGGGTCGTGGAGCGAGGTACCGTCCGTTGAGTACGAGATATGGTCCCCCTCCTTTGGATGGGAGATAAAGGACTTCAGCGTTTCCCCGGAGGGGATAAAGGTCTCCATCATGAATCCGGGTAAGGGCAGGTGGTTCCATATAAGGGTGGAAGCGCAGGGGAGGGTGGTGCTAATAGACAGCCTTTACGTGGAGGAAGGGAGCAACAGAACGTATTCGGCGACCCTCCCGTTGTCCGGCCCGGTGAAGATGGAGGTGGAGGGTAGGACGCTCTACGACTACGCCCTCAAAAGCCATGGCAGGGGCAGGGTAGTTGCGACCGGCCTGGATAGGGAGGTATGGGAGGCGGCAATCTCCACCCTCGGCCTGGATGTCGTGGTGGGAGTGGATACGGTACTGAGCGAGGAAGGTTCCCTCAACTTCCTTACGGACTGCGATCGGCTGAAGGAGGAGGGTTTAAACGTCGTCCTTGCGGTGGTTGAGTTTATTTTCAGGGATAGCGGATGCGTATTTCTATCGGGTAAACCGATTCTATTAGACAGGAAGGGGCAGGTCGTGGGTGTGGAGTACGGGGGAAAATTTTACTTCGGTTTCTATCCGGCCGCTACCGGATGGGCCTTTACACCTGAGTTCCTTGAGTTTGTCCCTATATTTTCAAGGTCGGTGTTTAAGACCTATGCGGAGGTGGGGGATACGGTCAGGTTCCCGGAACCTGTGGAAATACGGGGAATTACGCGGGTATGCTGTCCGGAGGAGTTCGTTCCGAAGGTGGCGGGAGTTTACGAGATCTACAGGGATGGGCGTATGGTCGGGGTGGTGGTGGCCAACCTGAGGACCTCCGTTAGCATACCTCCGGCTCCGAAGGCCCTGTGGCCGTACCTGATATACGCTTTTCTGATAATCCTCGCCCTTGAGATGGCCATAACGTTTATGCCAGCGATTGGGAGGGGACGTTAAATATCGCGTTGGTTCGTAATACTCATTTCGCCCTATTGCCGATGGAGGTAAAGGAAATCAGGGAAAGCGAAGGAGAAATAAGGGCCGTGCCGCGAAAGGGAAGGAGTGGGATCCCGTTTGCAGAGGGCATCTTATGAGAAGGCAGAGAAGATCTCAGGATGCAGCAAATCAGATAGCGAGGTGGTGGAGGAGATGCCATAGAGTTCATAGCGAGGGAGTACGGTGTAAGGTATAGCAAGACGAGGATGCACGTGATAACGAAAGGTAGGAAGGTGATGTGACAGGACGAGATGAGGGAAGGTGATAGGGATACCCAAAAGGATCTATCGCCTGATGATCCGTTTCACTCTCCCATTATCAACCGGAGCGTGAACGACCTTCCGGGCAGAGGGTACCCCTCAACGAAGTAGTACTTCCCGTTTAGAAGGTTGTACGCTGACACCTCTACCCTCACCCGTTTAAACCTGAACCATACTCCACCGTCCAGAAGTAGGACGTAATCCAAGAAACGGGTGTTTGATGCATTCGTGAACCTGGGATCAAGGTATATCCCCGTGAGGTACAAGCCATAATTACGAAAAGAGGGGCGAAGGGAGACGTAGTAGGAGTTACGGGGTCGGTAGATGAGCCTCTTTCCCATGTCGTCGTAGGCGTACGTACGTACGTACCTGAAGGCGAAAATTTTTAGGTTTGCGTTCACCTCTCCACCCCATATCCGTGCAGATCCGGAGTTCTCCGGCCTCCATACCCCGTTTACCGGTCTCCACTCTATCAGGTCGTACACCCTGCGAAGGTAAACGTCCACCCTTATGAGGGATGAAATTACCCCTCCGCTTAACCCGAAGCTCCTCTCGTTCCTCAGATATGGATTCCCCTTTGCGCCGTACCCTTCCCAGTACAGTTCGTCAAAGGACGGTATCCTGTTGGAGGCAAACCCCTCAAGATAGGCCGTTTTGTACCGCCCTCCAAGAACGGCCGAGTGTCCCCACCTCTTAACGTCCGTCCACACTCCCCCGCTGAGGTACAGGTGTTTACGTCTGTACTCCCGACCCACGGACAGGAGAGGGCGGATACGGTTTCCGACGTTCGTACTCCTCACCCCTTCCAAAGATAACCCCAACATGAAGCCCCGAAAGTTAACGTCCTTAGATAAGCGGAGGTTGTCGTGCCTGTAGTATCCCGTCCAGTCCTTCCAGGTCCTTCTTAAAGCGAGCAGGTTAATCCATCGGCTTTTGAGGGCAACCCTTACGTCCCCCTGAACGCCTGAGGTTTGAGGAAAACCTTCCATCTCCGAAGTCCTCTTGCGGGACGCTCGCAGGTCAACAAACCCACTACCGAAGGTCCATACTCCCTCAACGTAAAGGAGTGAATCCCTGCCCCGCGTGGCGAGTCCCCCGTCCCCTCCGACGTTCC
>WFXS01000052.1 GCA_015490465.1 Caldifarciminota bacterium | reverse complement strand
GGCGTTTATATTTTTCATTTCGTAATATCAGAAGTCTAATTTCTTCCACACTGAACCCTAATATACCTAATAAGCATATATCTAAAAGCATTTTCAGCTTCTGTGTTATATAGTAAAGATCCTTTCTATCCGTTGAACTTTCTTTTAGACTTTCATCATAATGCACATAATAATTTCTGGTATTAACCACTTTGTTTATGAAACCATCATTGATAACTTTGCTTATAAATGGGTAATTTTTAACAATATCCTTTATTCTCCTTCTCAAGGAAAACTCACGGCCATATTTTAAATAAGCTTTAAGCCTTTCTCTTAAGTTACTATCTACGTGCTTTGGGATAGCATTGATAAGAGCATCGTAAATTGGCTTGTATTCTTCCTCTGATAAGTATGCCCCTCCATATACACGACGGTGGAACGTTTCCAAGGCCTGAATTATATTTAAAAATCTATTCTCAATATTTATATAGGGATTGTATAAAATTTCAGAATATAAGCTATATACTGGCTCAAGCTTATTATAAACATTAAACCAGTTCTCCAAAAATTTATCAAATTTGTCCTTAATATCTGTAAAAGTAAAAAGCATTTCGTATGGTATTAATGGTTTAAACACTTTAGGAGAATCAGGTAATCTGTAGTATATTTCAATAAAAACCTCTTTATTTTGTTTATCTTTTGTTGTTCCTATAATGCTTAAAGGGTATACTGGTCGCACAATTGACAAGTTTAGAAAATTTTCAATATTATATTTAATTTTTGCATAGTCCCAAAAATGGTCACTTGTATACGATTCTATTTCTATATACGTTTTTTGTACAATAAATATCTCTTTTTGAAAGAAACTATATTTTAACCCGTGTATCCCAAATATAATCTTCAGTACAAAATTATAGTGACCAGCACCAATATTATAAAAAAGCGATGATGGTAGTTTGTATTTTATATTGACAAAGTTTTCACGTTTATGTATTTCAAACCCTGATATACCTACCCATTCATCTAAATATGAGTAATGAATACGCATTTTTTTTAAACTTTATATCCTCTGGCTTATAAAAATGAAAACCCACAAAAACAAATTCACCATATATTGAACTTGAGGTAATTCCTGGCAAGCTTATTGTTGAGCGAATCTCAAAGCATTTATATAAGGTGATATATTTACCATCTGATGAGATACCTAATATAATTTCGTACTCTTTGTGTTTTAATATATCATCTTTTATATCCCTGAAAGAACCCATTAAATCCAGAATTGCTCCTTCGGAAGGCGTAAATTTAAGAATACCATAGAATCTCTTCTCAGGTTCATCTGGAAGCCACCACACGCCGTTATATTCAAGTTCCTCCATGAAGTATTATTCTATGGATGATTTGAATGCGGTACACTCTAGAACCAACCTCGCCGACCTTAAAATAACGGCGTGTGCGGAATAGTAGGTTACGTAGGTCGTAAGGACGCCGAGTCGGTTCTAACGGTGGGGTTGCAGAAGCTGGAGTACAGGGGGTACGACTCCGCCGGTATAGCGTTGCTCACCAACGGTGGGATAGTCGTACGGAAAAAGGCCGGCAAGATTCACGACCTCATCAACGACCTTGAGAACAACCCCCTACCGAAGTCCGATATAGGAATAGCCCACACCCGCTGGGCCACCCACGGGGGAGTGTGCGACACCAACGCCCCCCCCCACCCCTCCCGAAGTGGTATATTCGCCGTGGTTCACAACGGGATAATAGACAACTACGCTGTACTTAAGGAGAAACTTGAGAGGGAGGGATATCACTTTCAGTCGGAGACCGATACCGAGGTGATAGCCAACCTACTTGAGTACAACTACCTGAAGGAAAAGGATCTCCTCAAAGCCCTCGTAAGGACCGTAAACGAGCTCAAAGGGTCCTTTGCCCTCGCCATACTCTTTAAGGAGGATCCCGACCTCATCATAGGTGTGCGCAAGGACAGCCCTCTGGTCGTCGGTCTCGGGGAGGGCGAAAACATACTCGCTTCCGATCCCGTGGCCGTACTCCCCCACACAAAGCGGGTGGTCTATCTCAACGACGGCGAGATCGCCTTCGTACGGCGGAGCAGCGTGGAATTCTACGACTTCAACGGCAATCCGGTGGAGAAGGAGGTCAAGATACTGAACTACGACGAGGAGGACGCCGAGAAGGGTCCGTACCCTCACTTCATGCTGAAGGAGATATACGAACAGCCGAAGGTCCTCTCAACCAACCTTGAGAGGTACGTCAGGTCCCTGCGCCCCGTCCTCCTGAGGGACCTAAACCTCCGTAAACTCCTCCTCAACAAGAGCCGCATAATAATAGAGGCCGCGGGGACGTCCTACCACGCCGGTCTGGTCGGTAAGTATCTCCTTGAGACCTACGCGGGCATACCCGTTGAGGTGGAGTACTCCTCCGAATTCTCCCACAGGAGACTCGCCACGGACTCCCGCACCCTCGTTGTGGCCATAAGCCAGTCGGGGGAGACGGCGGACACGATAGACGGCCTGAGACACGCCAAAAAGCACGGCCTTGAGGTCCTCGCCATAGTGAACCGTCCGGAGAGTACCATCGCCCGCGAGAGCGATTACGTCATCTACACCAACGCCGGGATAGAGGTCGGTGTGGCCTCAACCAAGGCCTACGTGGCTCAGGTACAGGTCCTCACCCTCCTTGCCCTTGAGCTGGCCAACGTTAAAGGTTTCCTGACGGAGGAGGAACTGGAGGGCATGATGAGGCACATGGAGGCCCTGCCCGAAAAGGTGGAGAGGGTACTGGCCCTTGACGCCCACATTGAGCATATAGCAGAGAGGATATACAGGTCAACGAACGTCATGTTCCTTGGTAGGGGTATAAACTACCCCACCGCCCTTGAGGGGGCGCTGAAGCTCAAAGAGGTAAGCTACATCCACGCCATAGGCTACGCGGCCGGTGAGATGAAGCATGGGCCACTCGCGCTCGTTGACAACAACCTTCCCGTTGTGGTCATAAACCCAAGATCCTCCGTATACGAGCTAACCGTAAGTTCAACCCACGAGGTTACGGCAAGGGGCGGCAGGGTGATAAGCATCGTCACGGAGGGGGACATGCGTATGGCGGAACTCTCCACGTTTACCGTGTTCGTACCGGACGTGCCGGAGTTCCTGACCCCTATAATAACGATAGTCCCCCTTCAGCTGCTCGCGTACTACGCTGCCGTCCTCAGGGGAGTTGATCCGGACAAACCCCGCAATCTGGCTAAATCCGTCACGGTCAGGTAGTGGAGATACGGGAGGTAGTACCCTTCCTTGAGAGGTTCACGGGGGAAGGGGCGATCTACGAGGGGGAAAAGGTTTCCGTAGGGCTGTTCAAAGTTAGAGAGACGAGGGACGGAGTACTCATAACGAGTTCCCTGTTTCCCGGAGTGTTGCCCCACGTCCTCGCCCTCAGCGTTGGAGACGAGAAGGTATGGGTCCTGCGATTTTATTCCCCGGACGGGAAGGCCGTACCCTACAAACCCCTGTTGAGGGAGATGGGGGAGGATAAGTTAAGGGACCTCCTTTCTCCCCTGTCCGACAGTGGACACATCTTCCGGTTCCGGAACGAGGGGATCGTACAGGGTATGGACGATCTGATATCGCGGATAAAGTACCCGGCGTTGCACCCGGAACGGTACGCCTACCTTGAGATCATCTACCGTGGGACGAGTCCGGGGGAGATCTTCGGCCTTATAGCCGCTATAAGGAAGATGTACGCGACGGTCTTCCCGAATAGGGAGAGGGTTCTGAACGAACTGGCGAGAGAGTTTGAAGCCCAGAGCTATACCCGCGTGGGTGGGGAGTGGCAGGTACTCAACACGGAGAGCGGCAGACTCCTCTGTGCGAGGGAGGTGGGAAGGGAGGACTACGGGATATTCCTTCATAATGAAGATTACGTGGGAAAACTTCAGGTTTTCCGGACGTCCCCGACCCTGGCCAACGCTCCCTTCGTCTCCGGGACGGTGCCGGATATGACCGGGGATTACGTTTTTCTCGGATACTCTTCGGATATGGAGGGCGTACTCTCCAACTTGGAGAACGTGGATTCCTCCCCGGTCGTGTACGTTCACCGGGAGATCTCACCGAAGGAGGAGGAGGTAATCAACGTACTCTACAGGCACAGGAACGTCCTCTTAGTGGGCCCGTCGGGGACGGGAAAGACCCACGTGGCCCGCAGCGTTGCCGAGAGGATAGCCGGCAAAGAGGGAAAGAACTGGATACTCGTTCAGGCCTCCCCTTCCCTGAGGTACGAGGAGTTCGTTGAGGGACTTAGACCTGTGAGGGCGCCCGGCGGCGTGGTGTTTGACGTTGTGGAGGGCCCCTTCCTGCGTATGGTCAACAGGGCGAAGGAGAGGCCGGAGGAACGTTTCGCCGTCGTACTGGACGAGATGAACAGGGGGAACCTGCCCGCCATATTAGGGGACCTACTGTACGCCCTTGAGTACAGGGGAAGACCCGTAATAAGACCGTACTCTAAGTCCCCCCTTGTCGTCCCCGACAACCTCTTTTTCATCGGCACCCTCAACGAGAGGGACGTGAGCGCCCTCCAGATGGACCAGGCCATCCTGCGCAGGTTCCCCGTCGTGTTCTTTGATCCGGATGTGGAGGAACTGAGGAGTTATCTGAGAGGCAGGGGATGGTCAGACGAGGACGTAGGATGGGCGGTACGGATATTTGAGAGGTTAAACGAGGTTCTGAAGGGATCCCTCGGACACGCCTACCTCTTTGCCGACACCCCCGAAGATCTAAGGCATCGGCTCCACTACTTCGTGAGACCCCTGCTCCGCCTGAAGGTGGGGAAAGATCTGGGAGAGGTACTGGAGGGTCTGATTTGAAGGTCCGTTTCGTCTTCTTCTTCCTCCTCTGGATCCTCACCCTGTCGGGCATGGGACTCTCCTTCTGGGTGGTCAACAAACTGGAGAGCAACGCCAAGAACAGTTCCCGCGCCCTATCCATTCTCGTATCAACCCTTCTGATCTCCTCCCTTTCCAACGACGAGATTTACAACAACCTGAGGAAGGTTACCCAGAGTATAGACTTCCCCGTCGCCATAATAGACAACTCCGGGAAAGTACGGGCATTAAAGAACGTGAGCGAAGGCGAGATAGAGAAGCTCCCCTTCAAGGAGGACATAACCTACTACGGGAAGAAGATAGGGGAGCTCCGGTACGACTACCCCCGCTATACCCGATGGCTCAGGTGGATAAACCTCTTCCTGTTCCTCGGTATCCTCACCATATCCCTGCTGTTCTTTTACGCGGCGTACATGGCCGAGAGGTACGAGTACTCCGAATTCTGGGCGGGGTTCGCCAAGGGACTCGCCCACCAGCTGGCCACCCCTATATCCTCCCTCTACGGATGGTACGAAGTGGTAAAGGACCGCCTTCCCCCCGAAGCCCGAAGGGGCATAGAGAAGGATCTGAAGAGGCTCTCATCCATCCTGCGCCGTTTCTCCAAGCTCGGAGGTGAGCCGAAGTTGGCGGCCGTGGACCTCAGAGCCGTACTTGAGGAGGTGGTACAGGATATGAGGACAAAGTATAAGAACGTGGAGATCGCTCTGGAGGATATAACCCCCGTAAAGGTGATAGGAGATGCCGAACTTCTGGGGTGGGCGGTGGAGAACTTCATAAAGAACTCCGTAGAGGCGGGTGCAAACAGGGTAAAGGTGGGGGCCAGACTCAAGGGAAGGACGGTTTGCGTGTACGTTGAAGATAACGGCAAGGGGTTTGACAGGGAGGGGAGAAAGAAGGCCTTTAAGAAGTCCTTCTCAACCAAACAGAGGGGATGGGGCGTGGGCCTTACCCTCGTCAAGAAGATAGCCGATATACACCGCGGAAGGGTCTTTATTGAGGAGAGCGCCCCGTACTACCGTACGGTGGTCGTCCTATGCCTTCCCGTGGCCTGAAACTTCCCCAAGGACCCAGTTGATGTAGTCGGGGTTGCCGTCCCGGACGGGGAGGGCGAGTATTTCGGGTACCGTGTAAGGATGGATCTCCTTAAGCCTGCTCTCCAGTTTCCCGTAGGTTTCCGGCGTGGTCTTTATCACTAAGAGGGATTCGCCGTCCCTCTGCAGTTTCCCCTCCCACCAGTAAAAGGAGGTCACGGCCGGAACGACGTTCACGCAGGCGGCGAGCCTCTCCTCAACTAAGGTTTTTGCTATATCCTCCGCCACGTCCGGCGGTGTGGTACACAGTACCACTAAGACCTCTTTACCTTTTCCCATATTTCGTCCAGCTCCTTGAGGGTAAGTTCCTTAAACTTCTTCCCGCTCTTTCTAACCTCCTCCTCCAGCTTTCTGAAGCGCTCCTTGAACTTGGTGTTGGCTTTCCTCAGGGCGTCCTCGGCGTAGTATCCGGCCTTACGGGCGTACTGTGCCAGAACGAAGAGCAGGTCCCCTAACTCCTCCCTCCTTCTCTCCTCGTCCGGGGCGTTAAGGAACTCCTCGCACTCCTCTTTCACCTTTTCAAGGACGTCCTCCTTACTCTCCCAATCAAACCCTACCCTCGCCACCTTCTCCCCTATCCTGTGGGCCGTAATTAGGGCGGGCCTGCGGGTATCAACTCCTGAGAGTATACCGTCCTTCTTGGTGTTCTCCCAGTTCTCAAGCACCTCCTTCATCCCCCACCCCTTCTTATCCCCGAATATGTGGGGATGCTTGTAAACGAGCTTGGCGACCGTCCTCTCCACTATCTCGTTGGCCGACGCTATCCCCTCGTCCTCTGCTATCTTAAGGAGCATGAGGGCCACAGTCAGTATGTCACCTATCTCCTCAACTATCTTATCCCTGTCCCCCCTCTCAAGGGCCTCTATAAACTCGTAAACCTCCTCAAGGGCCTGGTACCGCATGGAAAAGAGGGTCTGTTCCCTGTCCCACGGGCATTCCCTTCGGAGGATCTCAACTATATCGGCGAGCTTGGTTACGCTCCTAAGAGGCACGTCGTATTCTACCGTTGAACGGTGTTCGCATTCGGGTTCGTATTCCTCTCCTTCCGGCCTTAAAATATAAACGTACGATGGTTGAATCTATGAAACTGAAGGTTGAGAGGATCAACGCTTATGAGCATCTTAAGTCATGGGAGGAGATCTACAGCAGGACGCTGAACACGGTCATATTCGCTTCCCCGAAGTGGGCCATCCTCTCCGCCGAGTACACGGGGGGGACCCCCAGTTTCTGGATGGTCTCCAACGGCCAGCCGGTGGGTTACTTCTCAGGATCCTACTACGAGACCAGGGGAACCCTTATACTACCCGTATTTGACCCCATATTCGCCCCCTACTCCGACTTCTCCGTTGAACCCTCCCTCAGGTCGGAGGTTCTGGAAACCTTCCTGAAGTACGCGAAGGACAACTACGACACCGTTATAGTGGGGCCGATAAGGGAGGACTCCCCCACCCACACCTACATATCCAAGGCCGGAACGCCTATAAGCAACGTCCGCATACTTCGTACCAAGCTCAAGGGGGACCCTCTGGAACACCTCTACCGCCAGAGGGCCAAGACCTTCATAACCGCCTTTGAGGGCATGAAGAAGAAGATGAAGCTGAGCGTTACCCTCCACGACTTCACCAAACTGGACGACGTCCTCACCTTCTCGTACAACCTGTCCCCTGAGAGGGAGTTCGCCCTGAAGTCCGTCCTCGCCGCCCATAAGGAGAGCGTTCGCATCCTTGAGGCCCGCAAGCGGGATAAGGTCATAGGGTACATGGTCCTGCTGGACACGGACAGGGGGATATACGTCATCATAAACACCGTACCGGAGGAGGACAGTATGCTGGTCATATGGCGCTACATCTACGACTACTCCCGCTCTGGCGTCGTCCTTGAGATACCCGCCATAAAGCACGGCTTCGTAAGGGATCTGGGGTTCAAGGAGGTAAAGGCCCACATATACCGCCTCTGATCTCCATGTTGGCGTTTACACTTGCGCTTCACGACGTGGTGAAGAAACCGGAGTTCCCCGACAACGTCACGATCGTGGTTGAGGACTCCCTGAGGGTGGTTGAGGATACCTTCGGCGTGTACAACCTGCTCCCTATCCTTCCCGATAGCATGACGTACGACGAGTTCAAGTACCTGCAGCTCCGGATAGACTACTGGGACAGGATGTGGTCCACCGTCCTTCCGGGGTACATTCACTTCATAACCTACGACAGGACGGGAGGTATCCTGAGCGCCACGGTCCGTCTGCTCGGGTTCTCCCTTATGGGGTACGCCATGTACTTCGGAATGCCCAGGGCGGTTGAGGGTCTGGACCCTAACGCCATCAAGACCAACGCGGGGGTATTCGGGGTCGGGATGTTCCTGAACTTCGCCGGGTGGGTGTACGACGTTGTCCACGGTGAACACAGGCTCAGGGACACTCAGATGAGGATACTCTACCGGTACCGGCGCACCTTCAGGTACCGGAGGGAAGCGGATTAACGTACGGACAGATACCTCTCCCAGCACTCCTCGGGTACGAATAGGTACTTCCTCATGACCTCACGGGAGAGGCTCTTTAAAGTGTCCGTAGGCATGACGGAGGAGAGCTCCCTCAGGTGACCATCCTTAAGCACCTTTATATGCTCCTCGGAGTGGGGATCGTATGGGGCGTAGGCCACGTCCTTGGGTGTCCGTTCAATTATGTAGTACCTCGGGTCCCTGCCAACGCTTTCGCATATGTCGGCGAGCTTCTCGTAAACCTCTATGAAGTTTCCTCTTATTTCTATGGCCTTAAAACGCTCCCTGTTCAGGATGCGGCGGGACAGGTCGGCAAGTACGGGATCCTCCCCCTCCGACCACACGTGCATGGTGTAGAAGATCAGAGGGTCGTCCACCCGGTAGAAGTCGTCCACCGCTTCCTCCGGTGATGATGCCTCCATCACGCGTTTCAGAGGTTCAGGTATCCATACGTCCCCCGCAACGTCTCTGACCCGCTTAAAGAGGCTGAAGAGGAGGGCTTGAAAGCTCAGGTTCGTCTTGTGGTAGTATACCGACCAGTACATGAGGTAGCGGGCTATTATGTAGCTCTCAACGGCGAACATCCCCTTCTCAACTATCACGAGGGTACGCCCCTGTGGAAGCTCGTACAGCTCGCTCGTCTGTACGATCCTCTCAACGTCTACCAGGCCGTAGTCCACACCGCAGTAGTAGGCGTCTCTACGCAGGTAATCCAGACGGTCAACGTCCATCTGACTCTCCACCATCTCGCGGGCGAAGGGTTCTCTCTTACCATCGTAGAGGGCGAGTACCTCGTCGGTCAGGTAGTTCCCCATGACCTCCCTGAACTTCAGGTCTATTATCGCCCTGCCCATACGCTCGTGGCGGAAGGGCAGGATGGTAAACTCAAGGGCGTGGGAGAGGGAGGTATGGCCCACGTCGTGCAGGAGGGCCGCCATCCTTACGGGGTCGTAGTACCTGTCAATACCGTACCCCTTCCTCTTAAGACTCCTGAGGAACTTAGTTGCAAGGTGGTACGCCCCCAACATATGGGAGAACCGGGTATGGGTTGCCCCCGGATAGACGTAATGGGCGAGTCCGAGGTGCTTTATACGGCGCATCCGCTGGAAGTAGGGATGGGACACCACCCTGAGGGCGAGGTCGTCCAGTTCTATGAAATCGGAGTATACGGGATCGCGTATATGTTTCAAGGTGCGATTTTAAAGGGGAAAATATCCGCATGTAGAGGATCCTTTACCACGTGCGGGTGTTCAGTATCCCTCTTTGCCACCCTATAATGCCCACCTATGGAGTTGGTAAAGGGGCTCTCTCTAATAGGTCCGGAACTCACGGTTTCAGTCGGGATCGTTCTGGTCCTCCTGTTGGACGTGGTAATCAGAAAAGAAAAGTGGATAGTGGGGTTGCTTTCCTTATTTTTCCTGATAGCCGCCGGGGTCCTCGCTTACTTGAGGGTTAACGTCTCCGGCGAGGCCTTTGGCATGCTCCTTGTTACCCCCCTCTCACGGGCGTTTGACCTGATTATTCTGCTCGGTGCCGCCATGACCACCCTCATAGCGTGGGAGAAAAAGGGAGAGCATCACTTCCTCGTACTCGCCGCCGTCCTCGGTGCCATGGTGCTGGTAAAGTCCGTACACTTCATTTCCTTCCTTCTTGCCCTTGAGGTCTTCTCCTTCGCCATAATAGGCCAGATAGCCCTCACGAAGGACAGACTCGGTGTGGAGGCGGCCATGAAGTTCTTCGTACTCTCGGTCCTGGCCTCCACCTTTATCGTTATGGGTGCCGCCCTGCTCTACTCCATATACGGATCCTTCTACTTCCCCGTGGCCTACCTGAGCGACGTTTTTGAGCTTAAGTCCCTGAGTAACTCCCTCCTCTTCATATTCGCCTTCGTCCTCATCCTCGCCGGTATGGGATTTAAGCTTTCCGCCGTACCCTTCCACTTCTGGACGCCTGAGGTCTTCAGAGGGGCGCACTCCTCCGTGGCGGGGTTCATAGCCACGGTCTCCAAGGCTTCGGCCTTCGGGTTCCTTGTAAATCTGCTCTTTATAGCCTTCGGCAGACAGATAGCCCTGTGGGGTGACCTCCTGATGTGGCTGGGCGCCGTAACCATGATAGTGGGTAACCTCGCGGCCCTCGGTGAGAGGGACATAAAGCGCATGTTGGGGTACTCCACCATAGCCCACGCCGGTTATATCCTCCTCGCCTTCGGCGTCGGTACGAACGTCAGTATAGGGGCCGCAGTCTTCTATCTTGCCATCTACACCCTCATGACCCTCGGAGCCTTCGCGGTCGTCCATTCGGTCGGTGAGGATAGGAGCGACCTCAACTACTACCGGGGTCTACTTAAAACCAACCCCTTCCAGACCGCCCTTCTGGTCGTATTTCTGGTTTCTCTGGCCGGGATACCGCCGACGGCCGGTTTCGCCGGTAAGTTCTACCTGTTCTCTTCCATACTTCAGGCCGGAGAGGTGGGTTTCGTGGTGTGGGCGCTTATAAACGGTGTAATATCGGCCTACTACTACATGAGGCCCGTCTTCTACGCCCTCGGCTTTGAGCCGGAACACGTATTTGAGGCGAGACTCCGCCCCGCCCTGTTCTTAGTTATGGTGATAGGACTCGTGGGCGTCCTGTACTTCGGTCTCGCTCCGAGCGGACTCCTTGAGTTCACCAAGTCCGTAGTTTCCCCCTGATGTGGCCCTTTAAGGAGAAGGGAGTCTGGCTACTTTACGACCCCGACCGCCTTACCGTGGACTCCTTTTTAGGCCGTCTCAGGAAGATAAGGTGGCGCCTGAACGTAAAGGCCGTCTTAGTGGGTACGAGCTTCCTTGAGGGGGACATGTGCGGTGCGGTTGAGAGGTTAAAGGGGGAGCTGGACGTCCCCCTCATCCTGTTTCCGGGGTCCCATTATCAGGTCTGCCCCCACTACGATTACGTGCTGTTCCTTTCCCTCCTGTCCGGCAGGAATCCGGAATACCTCATAGGGGAACATGTGAAGGCGGCACCCCGGATAAGGAAACTCGGCTTAAAGGTCATACCCACGGCCTACCTACTCATAGACGGGGGGACCTACACGGCCACGGAGTTCGTAAGCAACACCAAACCCATACCGAGGGATAAAACGGAACTCATACTCGCCCACGCCCTTGCGGCGAAGTACCTCGGATTCGCGGCCGTATATCTGGAGGCCGGGTCAGGGGCGATACTCAGCGTACCTACGGAGGCTGTTGAAACGGTAAAGAGGGAGGTGGGCCTTCCCCTTATAGTAGGCGGGGGGATACGCTCAAAGGAGGAGATAGACGAATACCTGTCCGTGGGGGCGGACGTGGTCGTCATAGGTACGGCCGTTGAGGACGGGGAACTTTCCGTTTAACTATCCGAGCAGTACGTCAAGCGTGAGCATAACTATGGCTCCCACCATTACACCCCACGTGGCCGCCCTCTCGTGACCCTTCCTATGGGTCTCGGGTATTATCTCGTCGCTCACGACGTAAAGCATGGCCCCGGCGGCAAAGCCCATCGCGTAGGGCAGAATGGGTTTCATGTAATACACCGCAACGGCCCCGAGGAGGGCGAGGGGTATCTCAACCAGACCCGACCTTATACCCGTATAGGCGGCGTAGAACGTACTCCCAAGGCCGACGGACATGGCAGCGAGAGAAACGGCGAGACCCTCGGGTACGTTCTGCAGCCCTATGGCCAGCATCATCTGTATGGCCTCTTTATAGTGACCGGAGCCGAAGGTTACCCCCACGGCCAGACCTTCGGGCATGTTGTGGATGGTGATGGCGATTATGAAGAGCCATACCCCTTTTAGCCGTCTGGCCCACTCCGCATCCACGATCCCCTCCCGTACCGGGCCGTTCCCTCTCAGGGGTAGGTGTTCGTGGGGAATGTAGTGATCGGCGAGGTCCATGATCAGAGCGCCCAGGAGGATGCCCACGACGACGGGAAAGACTCCTCCGTACTCAATGCCGGGAAGTATGAGACTCGTGAAACTCGCCGTTATCATTACGCCGGCGGAGAATCCGAGCGCCCCATCTAACATCTTCTGCGAAGGGTTCCTCCAGACGAGGACGAGGAGCGCTCCGAGCATGTTGAGGAAGGACGTAAAAACACCCCCCAATAGGGCGAGTAAGATAGGATTGCTCATAAACTATTCTAAGGCCGCGAGCCGACCTTACTATCTCCGCACTTCAGTACTTCCCGTATCTCCTCGTTTGAAGGCAGGTCGCACGGTGTCCTGCCGAGGCCGTCCGTGGCTTCGGTGTCGGCTCCCTTCTCCACGAGGTACCTCACCACGTCAACGTAACCGTTTATAACGGCGACGTGCAGGGGCGTGAATCCATCCTCATCGGGGGCATCCAGATCGACTCCGTACCGTACGAGTACCCTGACTATTCCCACGTCTCCACGGGACGCGGCAACGTGGAGGGGTGTCTTCCCCTTATCGTCCCTGCTGTTCACGTACGCCCCCCTTTTAAGCAGGTACAGTACCGTCCTTGCATCCGCCTTCCCCACGGCGAGGTGGAGGGGGGTACGGCCGTAGGCATCCCGTCCGTCAATATCCGCCCCTTTTCTGAGCAGATAACGTATTCCCTTTATGAAGCCTCTTTCCGCTGCAAGGTGCAAAAGGGTCTTACCGGTAGAGAAATCGCATATCTCGTTCGCGTCGTCAGAATTTCTCACCACACGCCTTAACGCCTTAAAATTCATATTTTCTATCGCTTCGCATGATGTCATGGATACCACCAATATTACCATATTCATCCTCCTGTGGGAGAGATTATAAAACTGAAGTTTGTTTCTTTTCAGACCCGGAAAGATGAGCCGTTCCTATCGCACAGGGAGGACCTCCCCCACCCCGGAGGCGGGCTGTTCCATCTTAAGCAGAGAGGAGATCGTTGGGGCTATGGACGTCGTGGAGCAGAAAGATGAGACCTCCCGGTGGGGTATCCCAGCCCCGTAGAAGACCAGAGGTACGTGGGTGTCGTACGTGTAGGGTGTTCCGTGGCTGGTTCCCGTATAGTAAGAACCTACGAGATAAAACGCACGGGGTATAACGGCAATATCCCCCGACCTCTGAGGGTTGAAGCCGTTGTAAACGAGGATGGCCGTCCTGTCCCAGTCCGGGAACCCTCCCCTCTCCAGTTCCTCTCTGGTGAAGACCCTCACGATACCCTTCACCTTCAGCAGGGCATCTTTAACGACCCTACGAGCCTCAGCCGGGTTTCCCCTTCTAACGATGAGGGTGTCGTTGAGGTATATCCATGGGAAGGAGACGTGGAGTACCCAGTCCCCCTTACCGTAGCGACGTGTAAGAACGTCCTCTATTACCCGTCTAAGGGTATCCGTGGATACCCTCTCCGAAGGCAATCCTTCAACCCTCCCCGGAACGGGCGCCACACCGTGATCGGACGTCAGTACCAGAACGTAATTGCCCCTCCCCACCTCTTTATCAAGGAACCTCAAAAGGTCCGCCACTATACGGTCCGACCTCAACGTTATGTCGGCCACCTCCTCGCTGTACGGCCCGTAGATGTGGCCCACGTAGTCGTTGGAAGAGAAGCTGACGAAGAGTATGTCGGGGACCGTGTCCTTACCCAGCCCCTCCCCTCTAATCGCCGCCTTTGCTAACCGCAAAAGGAGATCGTTTCCGAAAGGTGAGGCCTTCAGGTCCCTGTAGTACTTCCTGTCGGGCTTCTCAGACTCCTCTCCCAGAACGTGGGGGAAACTCCCCTTCAGGGACGTGGAGTATGCCGCCTTAGGCCCTATCTTCTCCCACTTCCTGTGGAAGTACCTGTCTGCGAACCTCTTTGAGTTGAACTCCTTTAGCCACGGGGGAACCTCTTCGGTGTAGTACGTACTGGTGACGAAATTTCCATCCTCGTCGCTGAACCATAAGGCCAGATTCGCCAGATGCCCCCCCATGAGAATGGCTGCCCTGTCCTTCAGGGATAGGCTTACGACCTTACCCTTAAATCCGGTCCTCATCCTGAGCTCGTCCCCGACGGTATTCGTAAGCAGGTTCCTCGGGGATTCCCCGTACCTGTACTTTCCGCCGACGGCCCTGACGGAGGGGTCGGATACGGCGTACACCCGTTTGAGCGTTTTCGGATCGTACCACAGGTTGGCCACTATACCGTGATGGCGGGGAGTCGTCCCGGTGGATATGGTGGCGTGGCCGGGAGCCGTGAACGTGGGAACGTGCGTGTGGTGACAGTTCGTGAAGGACGTGCCTTCCCGTATCAGCCTCTTGAAGCCGTCCCTTCCGAAGAAAGGGTAAAACCTCGTGATGTAGTCGTACCTGAACTGGTCAAACACGACCACAACGACCAGCCCCGGGGAAGAAGAGGTCGCAAGTAAAAGTCCCAACATGAAACGGTAATGTTAAGGATGCTTCGGAGTTAAAATGCAAGGTCGTGATGATCCTTTTTATCTCGTCTCAGGTGGCGTACGAAGGTTTCCTGGGGGATCCGATAGGCGGGGGGATAAGGTACAACTTTTATTACGATAGTCTCTCCCTGACTTTTCGGGGCAGCATCGGTATAGGGGGGTTCCTCTCATACCTCAACCTTCCGGTTATGGGGGATGTGGTCCTGAACGTGCCGGTGAGGGAGGAGATAAAGGTCTACATGGGAGGGGGCGCTCTTACAGGTTTCAGGGTCTTTGGAGGATTTGATGCCGGAATAGGGATGAGGGTCCTTCTCGGAGCCGAGTTTACGGCCACGGACAGGCTCGGTCTCGGCTTTGAGTTTGCCCCTCTGGTCGTTAAGTCCTTCTCCGGGAAGGCCCATCCCGGTGTGGCCTTCGGAATACGGGCCGTGTACTATCCGGAAGGTCGCTACACAGCGAAGGAACAAAAGGTCGTTGCCGTATCGGAGGACGATGGAGAACCTTCCTCTTCGGGAGAGGTCGTAGAGGAAAAGAAACCTCCGTCTCAGATAAAGGACACATCTTCAACGAAAACCGAAAACAGGAAGGAGACGACCCCTACCCGCCGGGTAGATACCGCAGCTGCAGAAAGGGAGTACAAGCTCGGCCTTCAGGCCTACGCTCAGGGGGATTTACAGAAGGCAAAGCTCCATTTTCAGGCTGCCCTGCGGTACAACCCCAACCACAAGAAAGCTCGCATGGCCCTTGAGAAGGTGAAGAGGCAGCTCGGCGAGAGATGATAGAGGCCGTACTCCGTTATACCGAGGAGCGTTTCGGCATAAAGAGGGACGTTTTTAAAGGTCTCAGGTTCTTTACGAAGGGAAGGGACGTGTGGGTGGTCTCCGGGGACGTCCCCGATCTGAAGTACGTCAACCGAAAGGGGTTAAGGTTCGCCCGCGGTGGTATGGAAAAACCGAAGCTTACGACCGCTATCCTCCAGATCTTCGGCAGGTACGCCACAAAGAACGTGATAAAGTTAAGCGAAGAGCTTTTAAAGGATTACCTTCAGGGGAAGGACGTTGATGTGGGTGAGGTGGAGGGCGTGGAGAAGGGGCAGGTTATAGTCGTTTACGGTGAAGACGTGATAGGGTCCGGCCTGTACGACGGACGTCGGATAAAGAACCAGATACCGAAGGCCCGCCGTATTCTGCCTTAGCTAACCCTCAACCTGCACGAAGTTCTTTATGTTGGGTGCGTCCGGGTCCAGCCACTCTATGGCGTCGTAGGGACACACCTCAACGCAGAGTCCACAGCCTATGCAGGAGAGGTCGTCTATCTTCGCCTTGCCGTTCTCCGAATAAATTGATGGACAACCCACCTGCAGGCACAACCGGCAGAAGGTACACTTGTCGGGGTTCACCTGTACGCCAACGAACTCAGGAAGATGGGACTTAACCTCCTTCTTCAGGACGCACGGCTTGTTGGTCACCACTACGGACAGCCCTTCCCTCTGTACCTCCCTGCGGATAACCTTCTCCGTGTTCTCCAGATCGTAGGGATCAACCGTGTAAACGTGTTCCACACCCGCAGCCCTGACCATCTCCTGTATGGAAACGCTCTGGGCGAGTTCCCCGTCTAACTTGTAGGGGACTCCGGGGTGATCCTGATGCCCCGTCATGGCCGTCGTGGAGTTGTCAAGGACGATTATTGTTATGTTGTGCCTGTTGTGTACGGCGTCAAGGAGGCCGGTCAAACCGCTGTGGAAGAAGGTGGAGTCCCCTATAACGGCGACGATGGGTCTGCGCTTCTTTTCAGGCTGTGCATAGGAACTTCCGAGGGCCAGAGCCATACCTATGGCCGTACCTATACTTGATCCCATCTCAACCGTGGACTCCATGGTGTTGAGGGGTGGGAGGGCGCCGAGGGTGTAGCACCCTATGTCCCCCATGACCGTCGCACGCATCTTCTTCAGTATCCAGAAGATGGGGGTGTGGGGACAACCCGAACACATGGCCGGGAACCGGGGAGCCACGGGGGGTATCTCGTACCTGTAATCCTCCTCAGGCAGACCGAGGACGGGGGTCAGAGCTTCCTTCAGTCTCTGGGGGGTCAGCTCTCCGTCCCTCGGAACGTACTCCTTACCTATTACGTCTATACCGAGCGCCCTTATCTGCTCCTCAAGGAAGGGTTCCAGCTCCTCCACGACCACCACCCTGTCCACGCTGGCCGCAAACTCCCTCACGAGCCTCTCAGGGAGGGGGAAGGTCATGGTTAACTTCAGGAAGGAGGCGTTGGGAAAGACCTCCCTCGCGTAGGCGTAGGCCACACCCGAAGATATTATCCCCAGAGACCTGTCGTTGTACTCCACCCTGTTGTACTCAAACTCTTCGGCAAACTCCTTCAGCCTCTCAAGTCTCTCCAGGACCCACTTCCTGCGCTTGCGGGCGTTGACGGGCAGGAGTACCCTGCCCTCTATGTCGGGCCTGTACCCCTTCAGGGGTACGCTCTCCCTGTCGCCGAGGGGGACCACACCCACCGTATGGTTGACTCTGGTCGTCGTACGGAAGAGTACGGGGGTCTGGAACCTTTCGGATATCTCGTACGCGACCTTAATGAGCTCCTTGGCCTCGGCGGGGTCGGAAGGCTCAAGGAGAGGAACGAGGGCGAACCTGGCGTAGTAGCGGTTGTCCTGCTCGTTCTGGGACGAGTACATGCCGGGGTCGTCCGCACTTACCACTACCAGCCCACCCCACGCACCCACGAGAGAGGAGTTTATAAAAGGGTCGGCGGCCACGTTAAGGCCCACGTGCTTCATGGTAACCAGAACCCTCGCTCCCGCAAAACTGGCCCCGAGGGCCACCTCGTAGGCCACCTTCTCGTTGGGACTCCACTGAGCCTTGATGTCGTCCTTAAAGTACTTACCAATAGTCTCCAGTATCTCCGTACTGGGCGTACCGGGATAGCCCACGGCCACCCTCACACCGGCCTCCCACGCCCCGCGGGCTATGGCCTCGTTCCCAAGTAGAAGGGCCTTCATACCGGTATTATAAAGCAGGGGGTGAGGGAACCCCCACCCCCTTAG